>NZ_NWUL01000048.1:0-240535 GCF_002903155.1 Sulfobacillus sp. hq2
TCTGGTCGTGGCTGGAGACTCGCGCATAGGCAACGGTGCGCCGGTTTGCCGTATCAGCACCATGAAACCACTCAGGGCGCAGCTTCGCCAATAGCGCCGGTGGCCGCCGGGCGTATGTTCGGCCATGAGCCGGCCTTCCGCCTCCCAGCGTCGCAGAGTGGTCATGGATACGCCCAAGGCTTTGGCCGCCTCCCTTATGCTAACTAATCTCTCCATTTTGGATAGTATAAGTTAGCTTTGGTTAGTTATCAACCGAACTGTTAAAGCCCTTGTCGCCGACGTCGTCCACTCCCCCCACAGCCCCCCCAGAGTTATTGCCTTCATATGCTTCGGCCCATCCTCCAGAACCTCTCGAATTTCTTGAAGAATTGCAACGCCCTACCATATCGCCACAGCGGAAATGGCGGTGGGTCCATATTGGGGTGATCGCCGCCGGGCTTCTTGTGGTCGGAAAATATGCCGCGGCCAGTTCATGGCATATTGTCACGACCACAACGCCAGCTCCATCATCCGACACCGGCGTCAAACCATATAGCATGCTCGTTAATTACCATTATACCCCAGGGGTAAATCCGCTTCCGACCGTAGATCAAGGACTGCCCCCGACGACGAATGGGTCGGGCGTTACGACTTACTCTGCCGCGATGCAACCGACGGTATTTTTAGGGGCATGGACATGGCAAACTTTTGCTACATTGTCGGCCCAGACCGGCGTCCCCATAACTTCACGCACGTGGCAGGAAACGGGATTACCGCTGTTATGGATTCAAACACCGACGGTAATTGAAAACGCGATGCCCCTGCATTCGAGTCCGCCAACGTACATTCCGGAAGCCTTTCCGGCTTTTAACACGATCCTTCATGCGTCGTGGCAAATTGTTACCCCTACGACGGAGGTTATTGTCGAGCAAACTACTGGTCATCCGGGAGACCTCCGGGTAGGGATTGCCTGGAGTCAAAATGGGTTTAGTGCGGGGGGTGTCATGAACGCCGGCATTCAAGCGCGATATATGATTGATGTGCCACGGCAAGACAAATGGGCTGCCTTAGCAGCCATGACCACAATAACCCCCAACGGTCCCAATATTACAAATGCCCAAGAAGGCCAGAACTACCCCGATACCAGTTCTATTCCGGTCACACCGCCGTTATGGTAACAGACCATGATGAGCTCCTCATCGGGTAGGATATTCCAAGCGCTGTGCTAGACACCCGTGGGTGCGAAAGAATGTGAAAGGACTCCATAGCTTGCATGCGCATTCCGCTAAATTCGTTAACTGCGTATTCGGCTGCCATCCTACAATAGTAATAATCTCTAAGGACCCACGTGCTGACTTGTTTGGCGAAAGGTCTAACATCCTTTTGTACTTGCCTGAGTCAACGGGTCCGCCCCTTAGGGCCGGACCGTTGACAGCTTTGTGCCCTATGCGCCTGATGGCGGGGTCATTGATACTCTGTCACGCCATTGATTAATGGCGCCGTGCAGCCGGGTTTCAATGCGCGGCCCCCGCCGTTTATAACCTAAAAGCGACATCAGTTCCTTAACAAGCTCTTCATTTGTACGCAAACGACCATCTGATTCGAGCCAGGCGATCAATTGGACTAATTCCTCATCGCCTCGTTGGTCAATGGAAAGACCTGGCGTCACCTTGGGCGGTGGCCCCTGTGGGGTCATCGCCTTCACCGGCATTTGTACACTTTTTTCGATGATAGGGCCAAGATGAGACGTACTTGTGTCCGCCGCCGTGATAGCCGCTTGGTACGCCCTGAGGACGCGTTCGACTTCTCCCCCGGGGTTTCTAAACCACTCGGTCGACCAAATCCGATGAAATCGCCAGCCTAAGGCTTCAAGTTGCTGTTGGCGCAACCGGTCCCGGTCGCGAGCGGTGGGGGCCGCGTGGTAGGACGCGCCGTCACACTCAATGGCCAAAACAAATTCTCCCGGCCTCTTAGGATGCTTCACGGCAAAATCCAGCCGATATCGCGAGACACCCCACTGGGGGACCAGCGCTAATCCTTTCGCCGTCAACGCATCGCGGACCGCCAATTCAAACGGGTTCAAAGGCACGTCATCGTGGTTGTCTTCCCGTTCTAAACGGTCCCCGTGAGATTCTGCATACTCGAGGAACGCGCGCAACAACTCCACACCACGAGACATTTTGCGTTCAGGGTCCATATCGCGAGAATCAAACGAGGACACGACCGTCAGGGTTTTTCGGGCCCGGGTGATGGCGACATTAAGTCGCCTTTCCCCTCCATTATGTAATAGTGGGCCAAAACGGTAAGGAAGCGTACCACTACGATCCTTGCCGTATCCAATAGATAAGATGACCGCATCACGCTCGTCACCTTGTACCCGTTCCAAGTTTTTGACGAAAAAATGTTCGGGTTTATGCGCGTCAAAAAAAATCGGCTAAGTCTGAGTGAGAGCGCAGGGCTGCATCTAAAGCCATTTGAATGCGTTCCGCATGCTTAATGCCCATGGTGATGACGCCTAGGGAATCCTGGGGGCGCTCCTTGGCATGTGAAAGGATCAATTGCACCACGCGTTCTGCTTCTGCCGCGACACTTTGAGCATCTTGGTCAGTGCCCGCAGTTTGGGGTACTAAAACATGACGCACTGGCCGATCGTGACCACGGCCAGGAAAGGTAATGAGGCTGTTGCCATAGATATGGTGGTTGGAAAAAGCAATCAGCCGTTCGTCGCGGCTACGGTAGTGCCAACGTAGCCACCAGGGAGACGTCATTCCCGACATCAGATCTAAAACACTTTCATATCCCTCAAAAGGTAACGCTTCGTCATCCTCGATGTCCTCTGGGGTCGAAGCAAAAAATGGCGTCGGTGGCAGCTGATGATTGTCCCCTGCGATGACCGTCTGCTTCCCGCGCGCAATAGCGGCAATGGCATCTTCAGGCAGCACCTGGCTGCCTTCATCGAACAAGACCAAATCAAACAAGGTTTGCGCGGGCAGCAATTGACTAACACTCAGCGGACTCCCTACCCAGCAAGGACGGAGCGCCAATAAAGCATGGGGCGCCCGTTGCAAAAACTTTCGAAGCGATAAATGTCGCGACTTTTTCTGCGATTCTTGGCGTACCAATTGCTCTTCTTGTCCGAACGCATTAAGCATGGTGATAGCAGCAGATGCGTGGTGCCGTGATACGCGTAAGCGTGCAATATGCAGGCGGTCTTGGTCATCCGATCGAAACTCTTCAATGACACGCTCGTGATTTTCTCGCGTAAACGCGCCCAACTCCGGGTCCCCAGACAAAATGTGGTCGACCGCTGAGGAATAGACCGCATAGCGAAACGCCTGACGCCACTCCTCAGCAGGAATTTGGCGGTTCTCCAACTCGTCAAGCAAGGGCCCCATATTCGCCCCTTGCAGGGCTTCGCGCAACTGGTGGGCACGCACCATGCGGTGCGGTGTAACCCGGTCATCGGCCAGGGCGTGTAACATCGATTCCCATCCATGCCAATCATGATCCCAAATCGGCAACCCCAGCCGTGTCAAGTGATTCAGAGCATCTCTCACCTCAGCCCATAGGGCGAGGTGGACTTGGTGGTCGTCAGGGACTCGAGGGATGCCTTGGCTCCCCCGCTCGAGCCACTGCGCTTGTTGGTCGACCAAACGCTCGACATCGTCAGGCTGAACCGCACCCGCAATCCGGTATTGTGCCAATGTTTTAAGAGCGTCTTTAAAGCGCGTATCAGTAAGGCGGTGCACAAAAGCGGAGAATACCCCGCGTCTAGCGGGTTCCAAAGCACTGGCCATTTCTTGCAAATCCAGCGCATACACCTCAGAGCGATAGAGGGTTTGCAATTCCGCAATTTGAGGAAAAAGCGTCAGCATGCGGTCGATATCCTGCAACGTCCTCACCTGCCCGTATTCCCCATTCTCAATCCATATGGCCCGACTGCGAAATTCTGGCCACAGCCGGTCGCGAAGATTTTGCACGATGGCCAAGGTCGTAGCTACTTCCTCTACGGTGACGAATCTTGCCTGGGCCCATGACGATGTGGTAATGGATTGCAGTCCAGCCAACTCTTTTAACTGCTCTTCGGCATGGGCTTTCGATTCGGGTGTCCAGCGTTCTAAGGCGGAAGCCGTCCAACGGGTCCCCACCCGGGGTCCGCTATTCATCAATAACTCGCCTTGCAAACGATATAAACTCATTTGAAAGGGTTCCCGTGCGCGATGAAGCTTTTCGACGTAGCGATTGAGTCGATTGCGACGCTCGACCAATCGCTGATGAAGACCATGAGTCGATTGCGACGCTCGACCAATCGCTGATGAAGACCATTGGACTCAACCGGCTCGGCATTCCGAATTCGGTTCAAACTGGATCCGAGTTGGTTCGCAATCATTTTCTTCGATTGTTCAGCCGCCTGCAAATCCAATGCCAGATAATCCAGACCCACATCCTTTAAGCGGCCTAGCACCACATCAAGAGCCGCACGCTTTTCGGCCACAAATAGAACACTTTTGCCGCGCGCCGCATATTCGGCAATGATATTGACAATGGTTTGACTTTTTCCAGTTCCTGGCGGGCCCAAAATAACGCCTGAACGCCCTTGAATGACGGTTCGAATCACTTGTTGTTGACTAGAGTCCGCATCGAGTAACGTAAACTCATCATCCGGTGGGATTTGATCAAGCTCGGCGATGTCTGCGGGGGATCCGCCGGCAAATAAGCGGGTGATGGCGTCCGGATCGCCAGCAAGGGCCGCAACGAGGTCATTTTCGATCAATGCCTCGCCTAGCTCGTTGAGATCTTCCACCATGGCCATTTTTTGAAAAGAAAAGTTGCCCAAAATCGCGATATCCTGAACGGTAAATCCAGGCACTTCATGGGCCTGTTGTTGAATCGCCTGACCCTGGCGCTTCAATGCTTCCCAATTGGCGGGAAGGTCTTCATCGTTGAGAACAACGCCAAAATCCTTCCGTAATACGTGAAGCAGAATCGGATTAACCCGGATCTCTCCTGTACGCATGATGCGGTATTTCATGTGGAGAAGGCCATCGGACTCCAACTGAATGGGCACCAGCCAGATTGGAGCCACGGGATCACGCCCACTATCACTGGTTCGCCATGTGGCCAATCCCGCTGCCAGGTATGCCGTGGTCATCCCTTTTTCCTCAAAATTGCTCTGCGCCTTATCAGAAATCGTGCGCAATTTTTTGAGATCGTCTTCTCGGTTCGCCAAGTATTCCGTTAGATCGAAGGCCTCGTCTCCAAAGAGCTGGTCGATAAATTGCGCATTGACCGGATCGAAACGCAGCGATCCCGTTTTGAGATCCCGGTAATATAACAGGTTGTTGCGCCTGCCTAAGTCAAAGAGTTTTTCTTGCCATTTTTGACGCGCTTCTGTGACGACCTGGCGGCGTAGTGTGGTCGTGTTTTGCTCCGGTATAATCGTATTCACCTGTGTTATCCCTTTCGACGAGTTTTCATGGGTTCTTCTCTTACCATATTGACGATACGCTGTCATTAATCCTATGCGACCAAGACGACGTTGCCGCATGTTTCCGGTCTTTCCTTAAGGAAAATATCTCTATACAATACTACCGCACAATGAATGTCGCTCAGAACCGCTTTTCTAAAGTTCCCATTTTAAGAATCATAGTCTTTGCCGCCGCCCCAGAGCTGGTGAGAACCCTACGATGTAAAAACGGCCTGCCGCTTGGCAGACCGTAGGGACAATCTAGAAGTTGTTAAAGCTTCTTGGTGCAAAAGTACCACGCTTTGCAATCGACATCTTTTTGCGCCGACCGTTCATCAAGCGATTTGACCGTGTTAGGCGGAGAGACGATGACGGGATCTCCGGGCTGCCAGTTGGCGCCTGTATTCACCTTGTATTGGTCGACCGTCTGCAAAGACTTCAATACACGGATGACTTCATCAATATTTCTTCCGGTGGTCATCGGATAATAAATCATGAGGCGCAAAATACCCTCGGGGTCGATGATAAAGAGCGCGCGCACCGCTTGCGTCGTGGCGGCCTTCGGATGAATCATCCCGTAGAGTTTCGACACGTGCATGTCCAAGTCGGCAATAATCGGAAATGGCGTGTGTTGTCCGAAGTCCTTTTGAATCGAATTGACCCATGCTAAATGGGAAAACACCGAGTCAATGCTTAATCCCAATAGCTGCACATTCATTTCATCGAATTCTTTCTTGCGCGCAGAAAATCCCATAAACTCCGTGGTGCACACCGGCGTAAAGTCGGCGGGGTGGGAATACATCACGACCCACTTACCGCGAAAGTCCGATAAGCGGATGTGGCCAAAGGTGGTATCCGCTTCGAATTCTGGAGCGGGCTCATTCAGCCGAGGCATCGGTTGGATATCATAATTCTGCATGGTGTCCATCATTATTCCTCCTCAATATGTTCTAGGACTTTGTCCTATTGGATACAAGATACACTTAAACCTCATCCCTTGTCAAGCATTCCCTCCAGACATGCAGAGCATGCAGGCGGCGTGGCCAATAAAGTTCCGCATCCGAAAATAGTCAAGCACGGTGAAATGTGCTATGAATGATAGAGAACGTCGTGACCACTCAGGAGGGATCTTATGGACCAAGAAGCCAAGAAACGCAGCTTACGGATGATTACATATGGGTTATACATTCTCACCGCCAAAGACGGCGACGATGTGAGTGCCGGTACCGTAAACTGGCTGTCACAAGCGTCTTTTGCACCGCCCCTGATTATGGTGGGCGTCAAAAAAGACAGCCATTTGCATGAAATCGTCGAGAAAACAGGCCATATGGCTCTCAGTATCTTGGGTTCTGCCCAAAAAGACATTGCCGCGGACTTTTTTCGTCCGACAAATGTGGAAGGCAGTCAACTCAATGGCCACGAGTTCGAATTTTCCCCTGAATATGGCTTGCCGTTATTAACCGAGACCCCGGCGTGGTTTGAAGCTCGCGTGACGGATGCCGTTATGCGCGGCGACCATACGATTTTTGTGGCGGAAGTGACCGGTGCAGGGGTTCGCCAACCCGACGCAGTGCCTTTGGTTATGCGGGAAACTGGCTGGTTTTACGGAGGCTAGCCTTAAGGCCCGGGGGAGTCTCCCGGGCCTTTTCCTTTGATTCGAAGGCACACGACGCTAAACCTACCCTAATTCTCAAAATCGCCTGAGCCAAAAAAACTTGTCAACGCAGACCTTCTTATCCCTACCGCTGTCGCGTCCAAAATGCATGGTTCGCCTGATCGCGAGCTTCCAATGCCTCTAGTCGCTGGCTTAAGCCGGGACGCAAAGCGGCCACTTGGCGGATAATATAGTTAATCAACACGAAAGGCGCGGCATAGGAATCGAAGAGGGAAGCGCTCGCGACAGGTACTACAACCACAGGATCAGCGAGTTGCACCGCGGGGGACACCCACCTGTCCGTAAACGCCGCAATGGGAATATTGTCTTGCCGTAAACGTTCGAGCCATGTAATTAAAGGCTGCGGATAGCGTGGAAAGACCCATGCCACAACCAATGCCTCAGGATCTGGGTTGAGTCCAAACGTTTCCCATAATGGCGTGTTCGGCGTTGCGATTTCCACCCCATCTTTCACTTTGCTGAGAAAATATGCGGCATAGGGCACAATGGTCGACGACGCGCGAGCCCCCGCCAGGACGACACGGCGTGCGCCTGCTATGGCCTTGGCCATCTCTTGCACGTGGCTATCCGCAACTAACGCCGGTAATCCTTCGAGATTCTGAATCTCTTGAGCGACCAAAAGATCCGCTTGGGCCGACCATTCAGGTTGAACATAGACGGCCCGATCTGGCGTGTTCCATTGTTCGCGTACCAAGCCTTGCAACGTCCTGACAAAATCGGTATAGCCGGAAAAACCCATAGCCACACTGAAGCGGGTGATGGAGGCTTGGCTTACGCCAATGACGTGAGCTAGCTCACTAGCCGTCATAAAAGAGACTTCACGATAACGTTCAGAAATATACTCGGCAATTTGCTGATTAATCGATGACGTTTGGGCGGCGGCTGCCACCTGAGCGTGAAAGGTTTCTAAGGTCATAGCTTTATGCAAAATGTCCTCCCTGGATAAAACCTCTGCTCCGCGACTGCCCAAGGGCTGTTTCCACGTTCCGAATCAGTCCTAGCCCGCGCGCCCAGGGGTTTCATGCATTGGTCCGTTGCAACCTTGACAACACGATCATACAACACCCGGGGCGTCTGGTGCTGAGCGCGACACGATCATAGCACGACCGCCACACCGGGAAAAGTCGCTAGTCGCCAGTCGACAAAAATTCCCCGGCCATCGCAAGAAATGGCCGGGGAAAAGCGATTGCCTTTAGGGGCCTGGGGACTTTACACATCCCCGAGCCTTCTTCGTTTGCAACACGCCTCTTATATCTTTTTTAAGCGTAATGAAAATGGAATGCTCAGCAATACCAAGATGGCAGTAATCGTTAAGGCTTCTTGACTGCCCACGCGCGTAGCAATCATACCGATGCCACCTACGGCTAAAGCTCCTAGGGTATTGCCAATCCCCAACGTCAATCCTGAGGCCATGCCCTTATTCTCCGGGAAGAGCGCTTGCCCATACACCATTACCACAGAACCCGTGGAATACAATGAGAATCCGAGCAATCCGATGCTTAGCCAGATGCCAATGCCGCTTGCGTGCAAAAACGCCCATAGAAAAAGGCTCGACAATACGGCGGATCCAATCAAGACAGGCTTGGGGCCCAATTTATCCGAAATAGCCCCACCGGTCATATTGCCAATGCTCCCCACCAAAAACAGGGTGGACAATAATGCCGCCGATTGGCTTAAGGGCCGGTGTAAGTGATGCCACATAATCGGGAGCAATGTCATGGTAGCCATGGACGCCATATTTCGCAACATGACCACGGCTAACAGGGTGCCCGCATGCTTCAAGCCTTGGCGAAAGGCCGGGGTCCATATTTTTTGGTTGCGGATTTTAGGACGCGGGGCCGGACGCATCACAAACCACATGACAATCGCCATGGCCATTCCGGGTAGCGCTAATACCCATAAGCCGTGTCGCCCCAAATATAAGAATGTCGTGGTCGCCGCGATCGGGGCGATCGCGCGTCCAAAATTGCCCCCTATCATAAATAGACTCATGCCTAAGCCTTTACGTGAACCCGAGAGCTCCCCAACCAGAGCCGAGGCATGAGGATGAAATGCGGCATTTCCTAACCCGCCGATGAGCAAGGCTGCCACAAAGACGGCATAAGACGGGGAAAACGCTAAAGCCGTAGCTGACACCAAGCTGCCCACAAAAAGGCCGCCGGCCACAAACATGCGAGTTCCCACCCGGTCGGCCCACAATCCCATAAGCGGCTGCAACATTTGTGTCGTTAAGGCGGCGATGGAACTGAGTAAACCCGCCAACGCGACAGAGAAATGCATGCTCACCATCAGGACCGGTAACAACGCTGGATATAAATTCGGATACGCATCATTCAAAAAGTGCGAAAACGTATAATAGCCCGTCTTCCATGATGGGCGACTTGCCTTTGCTGACGCCGCAATCGTTCCCCCCGAGACCATCTGCGCTACCCTTCCTTCTTTGAACTGTCATTATCAGTATACTGATTTCGTATCTTCTGCCAATAGTCCAGTGGGTGGATTTTTCTTTTGGGCATCCGTGTGGGCAACAGGCGTCAGTGTGGCAGCGCAGTGGATTCGCGAAGCATGAAGAAGCACGGCGTAGTACGGCTCAACCCACCTGGCAGGCCAAGATATGTCTTTTAAGCCCTGCGCCGTGGGCCGACCTTAGTGGTAAAATCCTGTTACTCGCCGAGATTTTTGTTCAACCCCGAGACCTCTTCAAGCGACGTCCCCACGAAAAAATAACGAAGGCCTCCACATTACGAGGCCCTCGTCACGTCACTGCTTGACCTTAGTCCGGTTTGTAAACATCATGATCCACATAACGGTTCCCTGATAACTCGCTTAGTAGATTAATCGCCACTTTGGCTCCATCGCCTGCAGTAATAATCGTATGCATGCTGACTCCTGCAAGGGTTCCGGCGGCCCATATGCCGTCCACCGAAGTTTTGCCCGCGGCATCCGTCGCCACAATCGTTTTAATTCGCGGTTCCGTGCCCGGCTTGGTCTCAACCCCGATACGTTCAGCCAAATCGGTATAAAGACCGGTGGCGAGAATTACTTGTTTCGCTTGATAGACGTGGTGTTCCGTCTCGATGTCAAAGCCTCCACCATCGCGCGGAACAATATTGGTGACCTGTTCATCTGTGATCTCCGCTCCTAATTCCCTGGCTTGGGATTTTCCAAGCTCGACCATTTCAGGTCCCGTCAAAGTGCCTGCCCCATAATGGTTTTTTATCAAGGCTCGTCGCGTGACACTTAACCCATTGTCAAACATGAGGGTTTTTTGCCCGGCTTTTGCTAAAAACATCGCGGCGCTGGCCCCTGCCGGCCCAGCCCCGATAATTGCGACATCATACATCGGTTCTTTTCTCCTTCCAAGCCTTTCATGGGTGAGTCTTCGCATGTTTAGCATACCAGACAGGAATGGGTCCCTCAACGAAGGCGGCAAAGATTGGTATAATATTTCTAGCATATCCGAAGTGATATGTGTTGACACCGGTCCCGATGCCACCGACTTTGAAAATGGAGGAACCAAAATGCCTGAACCTTTAACGCTTGACCCTCAACATACGGCATTAGTCGTGATTGACTTGCAAAAAGGCATTGTCGGTATGCCTGCTGCACCACATAGTACCAGTACCGTGGTCTCCAACGCAGCTAAATTGGCAGACGCATGCCGAGCCGCTGGGGTATTCGTTGTGTTAGTCCATGTGGGACCGTCCCCCGACCGCAAAGACGCGCTAAATCCTCTGACTGATCAAGAAAACAGTTGGCCCACACCGCCTCCGGGTTGGGACGAAATTGTGCCGGAAATGGGGCCAAAACCGGGCGATCATATTGTTCGTAAACGGCAATGGGGTGCCTTTTATGGAACGGACTTGGACTTGCAGCTAAGGCGGCGTGGCATTAACACCATTGTGTTAGCGGGCATATCCACTAACTACGGCGTCGAAAGCACCGCTCGCGATGCTTATGAACGTGGTTACCAACAGGTCTTTGTTGAAGATGCCTGTTCCGCGCGCTCTGCTGAAGATCACGCGTTCGCCTTTCGTGTGGCCTTAAGCCGCATCGGACGCATCCGTTCGACAGACGAAGTTATTCAGAGCCTACAAGCTTAACGCTCAGGGGATAAACGCCCGTGCTTACGCACCGCGTTTATCCTTACCCTATCACACCAAGACTGCCTCTTCTCGCGGCGACCTTAATGTCACGACACTATCCGTGGAGAAGAACATGCTATAGTTCTGGAGCATTCGAAGGTACTCACGCGTGTCAAAGCGAATGGCTTAGCGCTTGAACAAAATCGTCAATAATATCGCTGCTGGATTCAATACCTACAGAAATACGCACAATACTCTCATCAATCCCTACAATCTCTTTCTCTTCAGAGGTTAACTCGCGGTGTGATGCCACCACAGGATGGGAAATGGTCGTCGCGACGTCTCCAAGACTTGGCACCAACCGCACCCGGTCGAGGTGACGGATCATCGTCTGAACGCCCTCATATCCACCGTCCACAGAGATCGACACAATGCTTCCAAAGCCCCGCTGCAGAAGGCGTGTTGCCACCTCATGATCGGGGTGAGATGGCAAGCCCGAGTAATAGACACGGCGCACGCCCTGGGCCTGCTCTAATGCCTGCGCCAGCTCAAGCGCATTTGTGCTCGCTTGCCGCATACGCAAAGCCAACGTGCGTGCCCCGCGTAAGCAAAGCCATGAGGCAAAAGGATCGGGGGTAAAGCCCGCCGCATCCACAATGTGCGATGCGCGCTGAATCGTGTCATGGACCCCCACCACGACTCCCAAGATGAGATCACTATGCCCTCCGATGAATTTTGTCAGGGAGTGTACCACCAAATCCGCTGCCCACTGTAATGGCGTCGCATGAAACGGCGTCGCAAAGGTATTGTCAATCATGACAGGCACATGGTGCTCGTGAGCTATGGTAATAAGGTGCTCAAGATCACAGACACGCCCTAAGGGATTCGAAATACTTTCCATGATTAGGAGCCCCGCGCCTTGCCCCAGTGCGTCACGAACCGTTTCTGGGTTGTGGGTATCGACCCACTGCAAACGATATCCCATGGGACCCAATATATCACGGACAAGCCCGACCGTTCCCCCATAAATTTCCCGAGCTACAAGGATGCAACCGGGATGGGGCAGCAATGTCATAATGCCGGCTAGAAGTGCCGCGGTCCCCGACGATGTGACAAGGCCGGCCTCAGCCCCTTCTAAATTGGCGACAAATTGCCCAAGCGCCTCCGTGTTAGGATTTCCTCCGCGCGTGTAGGAATAACCGGGGCGTTGTCCGCTCAGCACTTCGTCGACTTCGTTAATATCCCGAAAGGCATAGGCAGCCGTTTGAAAAATTGGTGGGGATACCGCGTTATCAGGAGAAGGAACAAGGATGGGCTGAACCGCTTGCGAATAAATATCCATAGAGTATCCGCCCCTTTATGATGCGTGAGTACAATGAGACTACTTTTTACGCCCAGCTTGGTATTTGAGTCATTATAGCCGGGCTATAGCCTACACCGCAAGGCGGCCACAAATTCCTGTTCTCATGTCGCGACCTCCACGCACTTAAAACGCTTAGAGCACTGACGACTGTTTGTGTATTCGGTCATCATCTCATGTGTTAGAGGCAAACCGTCAGAAACGGTCAATATGTTTGGGGCGGTATTTCGTGAGTCGGCGCCATTGCCCATCCGGTTAGTCCTAAAACTGCAGGTAATAATGCGGCCCAACCGACAAAAATAAATGCAGCAAAACTCACGAGCCCAACAATCAGGGCCGCGAACCGTTCAGTGGGAGCTTTCAACAAACGCCACGCGGATGCCATAGCCAAAAGGTATAACGCAATAAACACCGCAGACGGCCAGGCAATTAATGTGGCCAGCGATACATCAAAGAGGGCTTTGGCACCTAAAACGATGGCAAACGGAATGACTAACATCGCCAGAACCCGGTACGGCGTGTGCCATGTGTCATGCAGCTTTGAAAAGTAAGGCGGCAAATCCCCAAGACGCGACTGGGCATAGACCAAACGCGAGAACCCCGCAATATACGTATGCATAGTGCCATAAGTAATGAGCAAGGCAATGACCGCGGTCAGCATGGCCCCCCACGGTCCCAGACCAAGTCCCACCAACTTGGCCAAGCCCGCACCACTGTGCCCCATATCGTACGATTTTGTCCCAATGGTTACCGTCACGACACTCAGATATAACACGTCGATAACCACCACAGCTAGCCCCAAAGACTTGGGGATGTTATGAACCGGGTCAACAAATTCTTCGGCCAAATGCCCGACCATTTCCCATCCCACAAATGCCCAGTATAACAACGCAATCGATTGACCAACAGGCCACCATCCATGCGGAGAAAAGGGGCCAAAGTTTCGCCAATGGACGGCCGTGACTGCGCTGGCTACGGCTGCGACGAGCAGGGCGCTAATCCCCAACACAATTCCCGTTGCTGTTTTTCCTGACCATTCCACGCCCAACAAATTGATCACCAGGGCCGTAACAAGTAATGCTGCGGCCAATAACACAATAGCTCCATTACTCCAATGAAGCAAAGCTCCCATATAGCCAGCGCCAATCAGTGCTGCTGCGGGCGCGGCGACGGGAACGGTGCCTAAATAGAGAATCCCGACCATTCGTCCTGCCCGGTCGCCAAAAGCCGCTCGAACATAGCTGGCAATGCCGCCTGCATCCGGATAGCGGGTTCCTAGTCGGCCAAAGGTCCACGCCGTAGGAATCGCGAGACAAGCCATCGTCAGCCATGCCACCATCGCAGCAGGACCTGCCATTTGGGCGGTGACTTCAGGCAAAATGAGAACGCCAGAACCCAAAACCCCCGCGATCGTCAACCCTGCGCCCTGACGCCACGTCAACACCTTGTTCAATGAGGCCACGACTGTTCTCTCCTAATCATGAGGTTGACTGCCCAGAGCCTCCATGGTGTATTTTAACCCACACAAAAAATAGGACGGACTGTCTCAATCCGCCGTCACGGCTAGGAGTATAACGCAAGGACACCTTGACTGTCGAGGTGGTGAACTTCTGCTCAGCTGCAGGAAGCAACATTTTGACTCCCAAATGGAAGAGAAGAACGATAACATCAATCGACGTGCGCTAGCGCATTGCGGATGGAGCCCACGCATTACGTCCGACGGTTTCACTTATACGTTAGATAGTGGCGCCGACACGTCCCTTCGGAGGCGAGGGGCTTTTTGCTAGACACTTCCCTCTGGACTATGGTTTTCCACGGCAAACGCGGTCATGGCGTATTATCAATCGGGGTGTATTTTCCGTAACCTCAACGCCCACACCCGTCAAAATGACGCCCTCTATTATTGTTTAAGCGAGACGATGTGGTCCTTCATCCAAGACCACTTTACGTTCCATGACCATTTTGCTGTCGTGGATCGCACGGGCTGGCTATGGGCGATCAAACTAGATAATAGCTGAGCTGCGGGGTCACTCAAAGGCGGAGCGTTTTCTCATCATGTCAACCCGGGCAAAATACTCCGGGGCAAGCAATCCATAATATTTTACCGTTCGAAATTGCCCTTTTGACCACACGTGATCCCAGAGCATCCCTTCATAGGTCAAGCCGAGCCGCTGATAAATGCGCTCCGCTTGGGTATCATCGCGTAAGCAACGTCCTGTTACCCGGTGAAGTTCCAAATCTGTAAACCCAAAACGTAAAATCTCCTGCCCTGCCTCCCATTCTATCCCTTGTCCCCAAAAGTCACGGGATAAAACATACGCATAGCGTGCTCTGTGACTTTTCCTATGCCAATGATCATCAAATCCGCAGCTACCAATCACTGTTCTTTGGCGTTTGTCTTCTATCGCCCAACAAAAATATGGGGCCACCGTATAGCGCTCAACCACCGACTGTACCCTTAACCGCGACGCATTCCCGTCCGCATGGGCTTCCCATAGCGTCCACTGAGTCACCATAAGATCCGAGGCGTACGCGAAGACATCTTCACTATCAGACAGCCTGAAAGGACGCAGAATTAACCGGGGCGTTTCTATTTGCGGCAAGCCTTTGCATACATCGAATCCCACAGACGCACCCCCATTTCGAGGATTTCAGGAGTTGGTTACCGACTTTAGTCTAACGCTCTTCATAAAGAAAATATTGTCACTTGTCTTCTTCATGTAAGACAAGGCCAGTCGAGACATTCAGACAGCCCTTTGCACAATCAGCCTGGGGTCGGCACGCCTCGGCATACGAATCGCATGACAGGTGGGGGACTTGTAGGAATAGGACACGAAGTGGACAGACACACTGTCATTAGACCACACAATTTGGCAATGAAAAGAGGGAGTCTAATGAACTATCGCGCCCTATTTGTTGGGTTTGGGGTTACCATGCTTCTCTTCACCGGTTGTGGCACCGAAAATCCTCCGACACCAACACCCAAATCCCTGCCCTATGAAAGCACGCTTCTAGGACGAGGCCACCAAATCTTTTCTAATACCTGCACTCCCTGCCATGGTCAAAACGGTCAAGGTATCAGCGGGCCCGCGTTATGGGGACCAAATTCTGCGGTCGCAGGATTTCCAGGATTTAGCCAACTTGAACAGTTTATTCAGCAGAATATGCCCGCCAGTAACCCCGGCTCTCTCACCCCTGCCCAAGCTCAGGCCGTTGCATCTTTTCTCTGGCATCAAAATCATCGGTAATGTCTTCTAGGTGAGTTACAGATTTGCCTTATGTCCGGTAGGGGTATGGCAACGATTCCTTGAATTTCGGGCCATAGGACCATAAGACAAGTAAATCCGCCGACGAATTATAAGGGGTTGTTCCGCTGCACACCCCGACTGCCCAATGTAACACATAGACGCAGCTGCGACTCACTCTGGGGAGTGGGGCACAACGACGGTCGTGTTGGTTTGCCGACGGGATCCAATGTCCCCACCCCTTGGCGGGCGGACGGCCGTTAGCGCGTTAGTCCATTCAGGCGAAGCAGCACGTCTTTCACCGGCTTGAGTGACCGTCCCCGACCAAGGCATGGCGGCCTTCAACCCCGGCCTATCGGCAATTTGGACAGAATGTTCCGTTAAGTCGCTTCCTCAGCCCGTTCGCTCACGAACGCTCCCCTCCCTCCTTCTGCCGCCGTCCTTGCTGCGCCGTGCTCCGTGATGGCAAACAGGCTTCGGTCGCCGACTATTTGCGGGTCCACAAGCCCCTTACAGAAGCGGGCCTGCCGTTTCGCTAGATGCTATATCGTCTATGTCGAGGGCCTGAGCCAACTCATACATCGGTCGTAGCCAGTTCGCCTCCATCACTGTTCCTAGGCGATCGAGGTCTTTCGTTTCGAAAGCACGAATCAGCTCTTCATGCTCTAGAACGGACGCCTCGCCAGGCGAGGCGTGGGTGAAGAATCGATACTTCAAGCGTCGAATGTGAAGTTGCAAAGTTCCGACGAAGGCGGTTATATAATGGTTCTCGGCCGTCTCGACAATGCGGTCATGAAACTCTTCGTCATGCTCCATGGCCTTGAAGACATCATGCTCCTTGAGAGACTCCGCAAAGCGGCCATTGATTTCTCGGAGCTCGTCAAGGATGCGCGAGGTCATTCTGGGCAAGGCCAACCGGACTGCAGCTCGTTGTAAGGCGGCTAGGGGCGGATACAGTTGATAAAGATCCCGCGCCTGCACAGCGCGGACACGGGTATCGCGCCCACGCCGCATCTCAACGAACCCTTGCGTTTCCAGAATGAGTAACGCTTCGCGGACGGGCGTGCGACTAATGCCCAGCGCTTCGGCGATGACCGCATCGGATATCCGCTCCCCGTCTCCCAAGGTGCCGTCAATAATCCAACGCTGAAGCAGTTCCATGGCATACGATTTCGACGAGTGTTGCGGGACCGGTGGGATGCGTGGTGGAATTGGCATCACCAATCTACCTCCTATTTGTTGCCTAAACTCTACCAAATATATTAGTATATTACTCCGTAAAGGGGTGATAAAATGTCGCGTGTTTTCTCCACGTTTGCGGACGTCGACCGTTCCGTGACAGGCGCTGTCTTATTATACTCGGGCGGCCTCGACAGTCTCTATACTGCTCAGAGGCTACGGGATATGGACATTGCGGTGACCGCGCTCACGGTGAATGTGGGACAATCAGCCTTGCCGAGCCACGAAGAGGTCAAGTCGTACGGGCTTGACCTCATTGTGGTTGATGGGCGGGAGCGGCTGGCTGACGAGTTTTTGGCAGCGGGTATTCGAGCCAACGCTCGATACAATGGCAACTTTCCCCTGTCGTCGAGTTTTACCCGGCCGCTGATGGCCCAGGAGGCCGTACGGCTGGCTACGGAGCGTGGTCACACCTTGATCGTCCACAGTGCCACGCCCTATCAAAATACCGCAGCCCGAGTCAACTTATCCATATTTTCCTTGGCCCCTAGGTTGGATCTGCTGTGTCCCGGTTTTGGCGATTACATTTCACGGGAAGCCAAGACGCAATACCTCGCCGACCGCGGCATCGCGCCACCGCGGACCTTACATCAGACGTACTCCATTGATGAAAACCTCTGGGCCCGGGTGATCGAAAACGATTCGTTAGAGGACCCCGCGATCGACATTCCGGTGGAATCGGTGTTTGCGTGGACGCGCATGGAGGAGAAGCCACCGATCGTCGTTACGATCGCGTTCGAGCAAGGGCAGCCTGTCGCTGTCGATGGTGTCCCCTATCCTCTCTCGCAATTGATCGACCATTTGAATCAATTGCTTGGGCCCTATGGTATTGGGCGCTTTGTAGGATTAGAAGACGGTGTGTTTGGCGTCAAGAATCCCGAACTCCGAGAAGCGCCGGCAGCCCACCTGATTCTTGAAAGCCACGCGTTGCTCGAAGAGCAGATCCTAGCAAGGGAGGAACTTCGGATCAAACGCACGCTGGACGACGAATGGACCCGGCACGTCTGTCTCGGCGGTTGGTTTTCGCCGCTCAAACAGAGCCTGGATTTGGCCATTCAGAATCTAAACCGTCCGATTACTGGCGAGGTACGATGGTCCGTATCCCATCAAGGGGCGTTTTGCTTGGCGCGGCGTGCGCCGGATTCCTTACACGCCGGAGCCATCCCAACCTTTCCGGACGAATTCCAACCCTACACCCTTGAAAGTTTTTATCGCTCTCTGGCTCGTCAATACCGCATTGGAACGGTGGGCAACGAATAGGAGGAATGAATACCATGGCAATACAATTCGAACCGTGTGACATGATGACATCTACACACTCCGTAGGTCTTGTGCCGACGCTCGTTTTGTCGGCTGAAGAACGGGAGATTGTGGCTGGCGTAGTCGAGGAACTCCCCCTGTTTGATGTCTTTAATCCTACGCCAGAAATTTTAACATGGGCACAACAAGCCGCGTCCCGATTGCCGCCCCGGCTTGTCTCCATTCTCTTGGACTTCCGGGCCCGCTCCAATGAATTCGGCACACTGCTGTTTCGCGGCCTGCCAATAGACGCAGCCTTACCGCCGACCCCTCAAGATGGCCGTCCGTCGCCTGAGAAAGGCACCCGGGTCAGTGAAGGGGTCTTGCTCACGATCATGTCGGTGCTGGGAGAACTTTTATGTTATGCGGACGAAAAAGACGGGGCGCTCGTGCAGGATGTGATCCCCGTCCAGGGGAAGGAAGACACGCAAGAGAATACGGGATCGGCCTACCTCGAATTTCATACGGAAGACGGATTTCATCCCTATCGCCCCGACTACGTGGCGCTGTTGGGTTTACGGCCCGATCATGACCATCGAGCCGAGACCGCGACAGCTTGTATCCGCCGTGTCTTGCCCAAACTGCCGAATCATGCCATCGAAATCCTGCGACGGCCGCTCTTTAGGATCCGAGCGTCGTCGTCTTTCGGGGCCGCATGGAGTCGGACACTACCCATTTTAACGGGTCACGTGCTCGATCCGGATATGACGATCGACTTCTTCTTGATGGAACCTCTGAGTCCGGAAGCGGATTGGTCATTCCGCCTATTAAAGAGATACTTGTTACAGGAGACCGTCAGCGTGGTGTTGGATCCCGGCGACCTCATTCTTGTTGATAACGCGCTCGCGGCCCACGCGCGGACGGGGTTTGAGGCCCGATACGATGGGTATGACCGATGGCTTCAGCGAGCGTTCGCCGTGCGCGATAGTCGTCGACTCCAGGCGTTCCGCGGGTTAGGGTTGCCCACCTTTGAGCCGCTTCCCTTTGCGGTGGAGGCCGGTGAATGACATCAGATGCATCGCAAACCCGTAAACACCGGGCGGGTCTCATGGACCTACTCTTAGTGCTGGTGGCCATTGTGTGGGGGTCCAGCTACATTACGACGAAAACCGTGGTGACCGCCGCACCGGTTTTGTGGTTTCTCACGGCTCGATTCGGCATCGCCGCGATCGCTTTCAACGTGTATGGTTGGCGTCATGTACGCCGGACCACCCGACAGACGCTGATCACTGGTCTGGGCCTCGGCGCGTTTCTCGCGGGGATCTTTGTCACGGAAACGTTTGGCGTTAAGCATACCACGGCGATCGATGCGGGGTTTCTCATCAGCCTGAACGTAGTGATGGTTCCGTGGGTTGAGGCGCTTTTACTACGGTATCGCATCCGCTGGCCCTTGATAGGAGCCATGGCGCTGGCGGTCTTGGGCACCGTGCTCGTAACGTCCGTGCACGGAGGCCCGTTCACGTTGAATCTCGGCGACGGACTAATCTTGATTGCCGCTGCCCTGCGCGCGACCCAAATGACCGTGACGAAGCGGTGGGTCCCGGTCGACCGTATGGATATCATTGCATTGAACGGGATCCAGTTCACCACCGTGTTCCTGATCTGTGGCGTTGCGAGCGTGCTCACAACCTCATCTAGCCACAACATGACCGTTCTCCATGCTCCACTGTTCTGGGTGATCGCGGCCTACTTAGGCGTCTTTGGCACGGTTGTGGCATTTGTCGTCCAAATGGTCAGTATTCAACACACCTCCGCGGCGCGGGCCGCCTTGTTGCTTGGCCTGGAGCCAGCTTTTGCAGCGGTGTTCGCCGTCGTCGGGGGTGAAGCCTTGTCGGTAGTGGCGGGAATTGGAGGTGCGCTTATCGTGGCCGGAACCCTGTGGGGGCGGAGGGCCGAAGAAGTCCGTCGCGCTGCTATGGATGGAGACGTATTAGCGCCAACATCCTCTTAGAGCATATCACGTGCCGAACACTCATCGCGGCAGCGGACCTTCCGGGATTCACCGCCGCCAAGTGGTTAACCGTCGCACGGGGAAATAAGAGACTCCAACCGACTCGTATCAGCGCAGAACTCTGGAGACCAATGCATTCATAGGCTGACTTCGGACTTCCTGCGCCGTAAGTATAGACCGTCGTGTCAGCAACGTTAGTTCCGAACCGTGGAACTAACGTTGCTGACAGGGTGAGTGGGAACGGCGTCATATTGCGGTTTTGCGGGATTTAGAATGTCGACAAGTTTACTTCTCTGGACACGAGTCGACATAGAATCTCCCGGTTTAGTTGCGGCTTTGACTGGCGGGTTCGGTCGGCAAAGGGGGTGAAAGAGTTGCCCAGTGTTCGAGAAACGGCTTATCCGAGACTGAAAAGCAGCTACTCACAAAAAGAGTTAAACGAAATATATACTCCTACTCCCGAAGAACTGATATGGGCGGAACAGAACACTCGAGGCGATGTGGCCCACCTGGGTCTCTTAGTCCTGCTGAAAATATCCCAACGGCTTGGGTATTTCGTGCCCCTTACCGAGATTCCGGAGGTCATCATGGATCATATTGCCCAGTGTGCGGGAATTCCTTTACGGTCTTCGGACGGTTGGAACAAGTACCACGCATCCGGTACGCATAAGCGTCACCGGGCATTGATTCGAGATTACCTGGGTATACGATTTTTTGATCGGGAAGCCCGACAAATCATGGTCAATGCCATGGCTGAGGTGGCGTTAGTGAAAGATGAGCCGGCCGACTTGGTCAATGTCGCGATGGAAAAACTGATCCAACAAAATGTTGAGTTGCCCGCGTTCAATACATTGGCCGAGGCTGCCCGTCACATTTATGCCCAGTCATACCGAGAACTTTATCACAATATCTCTCAGTCACTGGATACGGACGCCATCAAAGCCGTGGATGATTTATTCCAGACCACTGCCCAATCCCCCTATACTCCGTGGCACCGAATCAAACAGGATGCGGGGAATCCCACCTTAACCCACTTGAAAGATCTGGTGTCCCATGATCGATGGCTCAGCACCAAGACGACCGGATTGCAAGCGCTCCAAGGGGTTCCCATGCGAAAGATCAAGCAAATGGCAGCGGAAGCGAAAACGTTAGATGCCGCACGGATGTTGGAGATGGAGCCGAACAAACGATATGCACTCGCGATCGCACTCCTTTTTGTCCAGTCCACCACAGTCAAGGACAATATCGGCGAAATGCTGATCAAGCGCATGATGCGTATTCACACCAAAGGCAAACAGTCCTTGGAACAGTATCGATCTCAGCAGCAAAAGCGTACCGATGAACTCGTGGCGACGCTCCGGGATTTTCTCACGGCTTATCAAACCGAAGGCAGTGCCGAAGAACGCGTAGAGGCATTGAAAAATGTCATTGGTGACCGAACAGCGACTCTTTTAGAAGGCTGTGAATCCCACCTGGGTTATGCGGGCAACAACTATTACCCATTTCTTTGGCGACACTACAAGAGTCATCGAGCCACCTTGTTTAAAATTCTCCACTCCATTCGACTGCGCTCCACGAGCCAGGATACCTTGATGGAGCAAGCCATTACCTTCTTACAATCCCATCAGCACTCACGAGCGGATTGGGTTCCGACCGTCCAAATGGTCAAGAAGGGATCGGGAAAAGATGAGTCAGAAAGAGTCCCCCTGGTCGATCTCTCGTGGGTACCGGATTCTTGGTGGCGGTGGATTAGCCCTCAACGTAAGAGAAAATCCATGCCGGAAGAAATCAACCGCCGACACTTTGAAGTGTGTGTGTTTACTCACGTCATGCGGGAGCTGAAATCCGGGGATCTGTGTATTGAAGGCAGCGAGAAATATGCGGATTATCGCGAACAATTGATCTCGTGGGAGGAGTACGAGCAAGGCGTTGAGGCATTTTGTGACCAGGCTGGTTTGCCTTCAAATAGATCGTCTTTTGGGGAATGCATTCGATCCGACCTAGCACGAGTAGCCAATGACACCGATTTATCGTTCCCACAAAACAAACAGGTACGCATCGAAAACGGCCAAGCGGTGGTCACGAAATTGAAAGCGAAGTCGGCTCCGGAAGGGCTAAAGGCCTTGGAACGATACATTGCCGACAATTTGGAACCGATCAACATCCTGGACATGCTGGCGGATACCGAATACTGGTTGAATTGGACACGGTTCTTCGGTCCCATCTCGGGCCATGACGCCAAGCTCGAAGACCCGGACCAGCGCTATCTCACCACGGTGTTCTGTTACGGATGCAACCTGGGACCGACCCAAACGGCGCGGTCTTTGGGAACCATGGATCGAAAACAAATCGCCTGGATCAATCAAAGGCACGTCACGGAAGAGAATTTGGAGGAGGCCATCCGCTATGTTCTCAACTCCTACAACAAATTTCTCCTTCCAAAATATTGGGGAACCGGCGAACGCGCCTCGGCCGACGGAACTAAGTGGGACCTCTATGAACAGAACTTACTCTCGGAATATCACATTCGGTACGGGGGATACGGGGGAATCGGTTATTACCACGTGTCGGACACCTACATTGCGTTATTCAGTCATTTTATTCCGTGTGGTGTCTGGGAAGGGGTCTACATCTTGGACATTCTCATCCACAACCAATCCGATATTCAGCCGGATATTTTACACGCGGACACCCAAGGCCAAAGTGCTCCAATTTTTGGCCTCGCTTATTTGCTGGGGATTGAATTGATGCCGCGGATCCGCAATTGGCACGATCTGGACTTTTATCGACCGAGTAAGGAATCACAGTATCAGCATATCGATGCACTGTTTTCTTCCTCTCCAATCGATTGGCAACTGATTGAAACACACCTTCCGGATATGCTGCGAGTGGCCATGTCGATCAAAGCCGGTCGCATTACGCCTTCAACCATCTTAAACAAACTGGGGACCTACAGCCGAAAAAACCGCTTGTACCAAGCATTCCAGGCGTTAGGGAATGTCATTCGTACGCGATTTTTACTAAAGTATCTGGCCGACGAAGCGTTGCGGCGGACGATTCAAGAAGCCACCAACAAAAGTGAGGCGTTCAACGGCTTTACCAAATGGGTGTTTTTCGGCGGGGACGGCATTATCGGAGAAAACGACCGGGAAAAACAGCGGAAAATCATCAAATACAACCACTTGGTTTCTAACTGCCTCATCTTTTATAACGTGTTTGCCTTAAGTCGCGTTCTTCATGACTACACGTTACAAGGCAATGCGTATGAGGAGGAGGTGATCTCCGATCTGAGTCCCTACCTGACGACCCACGTCAACCGATTTGGGAAATATCGGATTGACCCCACTCGCCGTCCACCAGAGCTTGCATTCGATGTGCCGATTGTTCAAGGGGGGGTACCGACGCCATCGTCGCAATGAAACATAATATCATTTATGTTTCATTGCAACAGTCCGCGAGCTATAATAGGACGATGTAAAGAAACATAATTGATATAAAGGCGGCGTTGTTCCCATGAAACATAATTTATTCGGCGATCCCGTGCTGCAGGAATTCCGCGAGCACCTGGTCGTCCAGGGAAAATCCCAGAACACGGTCACGTCTTACATCACATCCGTAACCAAGTACATGGTTTGGTTTTCCAGTCGATACGGTAAAGCCCCCTCCCAGTTGTTTGCCGAAAACGTGGCGGAATACAAAGAGGATTTGAATCGGCAAACCGTCAGTGCGGCGACCTTCAATGTCCGCATGGCGGGTCTTCATGCTTGGAATGAATATCTCGTGGCCAAAGGCATTCAATCAGACCAAGTCATTCACAAGAATGATAAGAAAAAGATCCAACAACAGTATGCGTCTCCTGCAATACATACGGAACAAGAAGTGCAGCGTTTTATTCAGTCCGTGTTGGAAAGCCAAAACCAGCGGGACTATACGCTCGTGAATTTACTGGCTTACACCGGATTGCGAATTAGTGAGGCGTTGCATCTCGAATTGCACGATGTCCATTTAGAATCGAGGGAATTGGTTGTTCGCAGCGGCAAAGGAAACAAAACCCGCACCGTTTTCTTGTCCGATAAAGTGGTTCGGTTAATCCGTGATTATATGAAGCAGGAGCGGGGCCAATACGGTTTGGCCCATGTCAGTCCCTACCTGTTTCTGAGCAACCGGAGTCCACAACTCTCACGGATCACGGCTTTTAAATTCTTCGTCAAGTACAGCGAAGGAACGGGTATTCACCCACCGATTTCTCCCCATGATTTACGACATTTCTTTTGCTCGAATGCACTGGAGAAAGGATTAAATGTCCATGAAGTCGCAGCAATTGCCGGACACAGTAACATTCATACCACACTGATGTACACGAATCCCAGCCGGAAAAAGATCCTGGAGAAAATCAATTCACTGTAGCCCCGTCTGGGAATTGCTTATGGCCCGAAATTCAAGGAATCGTTGCCGTACCCGCGGTACGGGTCACCATAGAACAAATAATCCAAAGCTGTCATTATGGCGCTTTAGGTCATTTGACGATATCAAAGGGTGCGGTAGATATCGTGGTTGCAAAACTGTAGCAACGGGCGCGACTTTGTGTGCCCGGGCCTATTTTTCATCCCGTTTATCGGGTAGCGTAATGGATGTACCGTTTATTAGATGTATCTGGCTCCTTCAAACACATCCTCTAGAACAGAAAGGTTGGGATGGTTAATGGTCGAACGCTCTGCTCCACGCCCGGTCGATCACGTGGTACGGCATAGCCACAATTTATTTTATAATGCCGTAGTGCTCGGCCTGTTTTTGGCATCCTTTCTGCACGTGCTCTGGGTCGACCTGCAACATCTCGCCATGCGTCTCCTTCGAAAGCGTCTGGTCTAAGACCTCGCATCCCGCCTTTACGGGCGGGATGCTTGCGCTATGCGCTCACTTAGCCCTCGTGCCCTTACCCCTCTGTATCAGGCTCCATGAGGCGATATCCAACACCGGGTTCCGTAATAATGTAATGAGGGCGTGTGGGATCTGCTTCAATTTTTTTGCGGAGATGACCAATATAAATGCGGAGATAGTGGCCATCATTTTGATAGGTCGCCTCATGCCATGCTTCTCGTAGCAATTGGGTGTGCGTCACCACCCGACCTGCGTTGATGGCTAACACGCGCAAAAGTTCATATTCAATCGGCGTTAAATGGATGACCGTACCGTTTCGTTCCACACGATGCTGAACAAGATCAAGAACCAGATCGCCGACGCGGACCACGGTCGGTGCGGACATGACCTGACGGTGACGCAATGCCACGCGTATTCTCGCCATTAATTCTTGTTCCCCAAAAGGTTTCGTGACATAGTCATCAGCTCCTTGATCTAATGCCAGAACTTTTTGGTGTTGATCATCGTGCACTGTCAACATAATGATCGGCACCGCGGATGTCTGACGAATTTGCTGAAGGACATCCGTGCCTTTCATATCGGGCAGTCCAATATCTAAAAGGATGACGTCAGGATGCAGCGCCGATGCCATGGTGATGCCCTCTTGACCCGTGCCCGCTTCGTAAATCATATAGCCGAAATCATGGAGCATAACGCGCAGTAGCTGGCGAATCGCCACTTCGTCATCAATGATCAAAGCGGCCACGCTCATGGTCTTGCCTCCCCCTTTCCTGTAATGGTTCCCCTTCCGAGACTCTTGGCAACTCTATGGTCATGATCGTTCCTGTTGGTTGATTACGGGTGGCCACAACTCGCCCCCCATGTGCTCGGACAATGCCGTCACAAATGGCAAGCCCAAGACCCGTTCCGGAAATGTGTTGCACCGAGGAGGAGCGGTAAAATTTTTGAAATAACTTTTCCTCTTCACCAGGCACTATCCCTATGCCCCAGTCCTTTACGGCTATGGTAATAGCGGAGTCGGTCGATTGGCATGCAATTTCAATAGGACTGCCGTCCGCCGAGTATTTGGCAGCATTACTCAGGACATTCACCAAGGCTTGTTCAATTAAAATCTCATCAACCCAAAGCGGACTCACATCATCAGGAATGGTGACGGATAAGGGATGCGTGATTAATACCTCCGATAATTGGCGCAATACGACTCCAATTAAATCCGATGCATCACAAGGCTGGCAGTTGAGTCGCAGCATCCCGCTCTCAATACGCACCATACCCAATAAATTTGTGATCACGCGGTTCATACGCCAGACTCCCGATCGGACATTCATAAGCAGTGTGCGTTGGTCATCTGGTAGCCCGCCACGTTCCTTGACCAAATGATCGACCGCCCCCATGATCATGGTCAAAGGCGTCTTGAGTTCATGGGAAATTGAGTCAAGAAGCGCTGCATGCAAGCGCTCGGACTCCGCCATGAGATCGGCTTTGCGAGCTGCTTCCTCATATTGAACGCGTGCCACGGACACCGCAGCCAATCCCGTAATCGCTTCTATGGTCTGACGTTCGTCATCTGTGAACTGGTGACCGTGCCCATATTCACCCAGGCACATCACCCCATGGATAGTGTCCTCAGTTTTCAAGGGAAGATAGAGGAGTTCCGGCTTGTGCCGTTGACCAAACCCAACAGGCTCACCGTGTTGGTAGACCCATTGCAAAACGCCCCGATTCAAGGACTCGCGCGGCGGTAAAAAGGCAGTAAGGGATCCGGGAAAACGGCCCGATCCATCGGGAAGAACGACCCACGCTGCGACCCCCAAAGTTTCTTGCACATGATGCGTGACGGCTGCCACCACTTCTTGGAGATTATTCCCGGCGGCAATCCGGCGACTCAGTTCATACAAAGAAGCGATGACCCGTGCACGCCTGCGGGCGTCCTCCGCCTGCTGTTGCAAAGACGTGGTCAGCGTGGCGGTCACAGCCCCCACGACAAAAAACACCGCGAATGCCCATATATAGCGAAGGTCGCTCACCGCATAACTGAAAATCGGAGGCACAAAGAAGAAATCGAACGCCATGACGCCGAGTAAAGCCGTATATAAGGCCGTCCACAACCCCCAGCGCAACGCGCTGAACACTACGGGCAGCAGATAAAGAAAGCCAATGTTGACCGGCTCTAACGCTTCCCTTCCCAACCAAAGGCCCATCGTCAGCATGGCAACAAGTCCCGTCGCAATGACATAGCCTCGCCATGACCCTGTGTGGTGAAACGTTCGTAAGTCTGCCCATTCCAACCAATGACGGGGAAGTACCCGCCACTTGGGCTTCATATTCGCTACCAGTCGCTGCTTACGCATACTTCGATTATAGCTCCCTCATAGGGCCTGTGATAAATGGCGTATCCAAGGCGATACCGTAACGAACACTGCATGCGTAGGGCTACATACGTACTTGGGGCCCTGGCGCATGGGCTCGTTCGTTCGTGTCCTCTGCAAACGTTGTGAAACCCGTTCGCATCATGACTCGTGTTTATGGATTAATGCCGTGAGGGCCACATTGAGTAATACGACATTAATGCGCCGGGGGCCGAATATCCCAAGCTCCGGAGGCAATATGTGAGACTCCACTAGCCGTGTCAGGGTCGTGACGCTAAGACCCGTATGCTTGGCGATGCGTGGAATTTGAATGAACGCACTTTGCACCGTGATATCCGGATCTAATCCTGAGCCTGAGCTCTCGACCAGGCTAAGCGGAATCTGCGACGCTTTGAGTCCTGGGGTGGTCTGCAAATATTCACGAACACGCACCTTCACATCGTGCAATAAGGCGGCATTCGTCGGTCCATAATTGCTTGGCCCCGAATTAAACGCATTATACGGCTGAAGTTTGCCTGTGGTAATTGACGTGGTGTCTGATGGCCGACCCCAAAAATATTGCAGCGTGTTCCCAAAATATTGGCCGACATGCCGTGCTGCCACCGGACGCCCTTGGACAGTAATTACGCTCCCATTGGCTTGCCAGGGAAAGAACAACTGGCCTATGCCGACCATCACCAAGGGAAATCCTAATCCTAATAGAACCCATAATATCACGGTCAATAAGGCTGCACGCTTCATGGTCTGACCCATAATATCCCTCCTCTTTCTGACCTTTAGGCCAACCCAAATAATCCCAAGACATGGTCGATGCCCCAAATCCCCACAAAGGGAATAATGACCCCGATGACGCCCCAGTTAAAGATGTTGCGTAAGAGCAGTCGGTCGGCGGATTGGGGACGATACTTCACGCCGCGCACGGCAAAGGGAATCAATGCGGGGATGATGAGCGCATTAAAAATTAATGCTGACAAAATAGCGCCTTGCGGCGTTTTAAGGTCCATAATATTCAAAGCCGACAAGCCATGTAACAGCGGCACCCCGGCAAACATCGCGGGGACAATCGCAAAATATTTGGCAACATCATTGGAAATCGAAAAGGTCGTCAGTGCTCCTCGGGTAATTAAGAGTTGCTTCCCGACTTCTACGACGTCCAACAGTTTCGTCGGATTGGAATCAAGGTCAACCATATTTCCAGCCTCTTTGGCGGCCATTGTTCCCACACCCATAGCTAATCCTACGTCGGCTTGGGCCAACGCCGGGGCATCATTCGTCCCGTCTCCGGTCATAGCCACCAACTTACCTTGGCTTTGCTCCTTTTGGATTAATGCCAGTTTCCCTTCGGGCGTCACCTCCGCTAAGACCTCATCAATGCCGGCTTCGTCTGCAATGACCCGTGCGGTAATGGGATTGTCGCCCGTTGCCATCACCGTGCGGATACCCATAGCCCGAAAATTAGCAAACCGCTCTTTTAGCCCCGGTTTGACCACGTCTTTAAGACGAATAATGCCTAACGCCCGATTATCGACGGCCACAGCAAGCGGCGTACCGCCAGCACGGGCCACGCGTTCTGCGGCCTCTTCCAAGGCCTTAGGTGCCTGCCCAACCATTTTAACGATGGCATCCACCGCGCCTTTGCGAACACGGCGTCCATCTGCTAAGTCGACGCCACTCATTCGGGTATTCGCCGAAAACGGCACCGACTCTCCTGAAAACGCCAAGGCCTGTGGACGCTGTAAAATATGCTGGGCAAGTTCAACAACCGAGCGCCCTTCTGGCGTCGTATCCGTATCCGAAGCCATCCAGGCTATCTCTGCTAGTTCTTCCAACGAGACACCCGGCACCGGCAAGAACTCGGTAGCCATGCGGTTTCCCATTGTGATCGTCCCTGTCTTATCCAAAATTAACGTATCTATATCGCCACAGACTTCAACAGCACGACCACTTTTGGCGACCACATGAATTTTGGCGACCCGGTTCATCCCCGCGATCCCGATAGCTGACAGTAGAGCGCCAATAGTCGTCGGAATGAGACACACCAATAACGCGACTAAGGTTGTGATATTGACCACATGTTTTCCGTAATATAACGTGATAGGGCCGAGCGTAACGACAACCAGCACAAATATTAACGTTAACACCCCTAATAGGGCAGACAACGCGATTTCATTGGGGGTTTTCTGACGCTCAGCCCCTTCTACCAATGCGATCATTCGGTCCAAAAACGTTTGCCCGGCTTCGGCGGTAATTTCCACCAATAACGTGTCGGATAACAATGCAGTGCCCGCCGTCACGCTGTCACCAGGCGATTTGATGACGGATGCCGATTCTCCGGTAATGGCTGATTCATCCATCGCGCCGACTCCTTCGAGTACGACGCCATCTCCTGGAACGACATCACCGGCTTCGATGCGAATGCGCATACCCCGTTGCAAGGCCGTGCCTTCGGTCCATTCCCAGGTTCCATCGCCCTGCACAACTCGTGCTTGAGCCGTCGCACGACTTTGCCGCAAAAAGTCCGCTTGCGCTCGCCCTCGTGATTCCGCATAAGCTTCCGCGAAGGTGGCAAACAAAAGCGTCATTACCAAGATGGCTGTGACTAATCCGTCATAGGCTCGCTGTGGTCCTGGGGAGGAAAACATGGTCAGCCATAGGGTCACTGCCGTCCCCACTTCCACGACAAACATCACGGGGTTATGCACCATGGCTCGGGGGTCTAACTTCACAAGGGTATCACGCACAAGCTCCCCAAAGCGTGATGGCCGAGATGCGGCGGGTTGCGTACGAATGGTATTGTCCATCAAAAACTCCTCCTCATTAGGCCCTGTTCGCTAGGAAAAAACATGGTGGGCCACCAGTAGGTAATGTTCAGCGAGCGGGCCGAGCGCCATTATTGGAAAGAAGGTGAGGGCATTGAGAACAATAATCGCCCCTAACAGAATGCTTGCAAATAACGGGGTATCGGTGTGCATAGTCCCGGATGTTTCCGGAACCGCTTTCTTCTGCCATAACGACTCCGCCACTAACAGCATCAACACCACCGATGCATAGCGTCCAAGAATCATCACAACACCAATCGCAATTTCGTAGAACGGTAGGGATGCGCCCAATCCCCCCAAGGCAGACCCATTGTTTGCCGCCCCCGATGTAAAGGCATAAAGAATTTCAGACAGCCCTTGTGGACCGGGATTGAATACGCCTGCCATTCCTGATGGCGTCGCGACCGCTATCGCTGAGCCCACCAAAATCAGCAAGGGATGGAGCAAGAATGCGATGGCCGTCAGCGAAATTTCTTTTGCTTCAATTTTCTTGCCTAGGAATTCCGGGGTACGGCCCACCATCAGCCCCATTAGAAAAATAGTGAGTAAAACGAACATGAGCATGTTGAGGAGCCCGACTCCTTTACCCCCAAAAACCATGTTGAGAAACATCCCGAGAAATAAGGCTAAACTGGGGATAGGCAAAAAACTGTCATTGGCGGCTGACACGGAACCCGTCGTAAAGGCGTTTGAAGCGGTCTCAAAGATTGAAGTTCCTCCGATGCCTTGTTGTAATTCGGTACCGACATAATTGCCATGGCCGGACAACCCTAGAAGATTGATTACGGGATTTCCTGAAGCTTCGGGAAAATAAATCATCGCCAACATCGCCAAAAACAGGGTACCAGCGACAGCAATCAGGGTCCAGGCGAGACGCCTCTTTCCTGCGAACAAGCCGAACATGTAGAAAAACGCTACCGGGACGAGACCCATGGCAATGCTTTGTAGGACATTGGTCAATGCCGAGGGGTTCTCAAGGGGGTTGGCACTATTGGCGTTCGTAAATCCGCCTCCGTTTTGCCCCAAATGCTCGATCGCTTCCCAGCCGGCAATCGGCCCACGCGGAACAATTTGGGTTTGACCCGTTAAGGTGTGAAGGTGCAGATATGGTCCCAAGGTATCCGGTACACCTGCTGCGACAAAGGCCACCCCAAAAATCAAAGCCAACGGCAGTAACACCCGCGTTAAGAGCAGCGTCAAGTCGACAAAGAAGTTTCCCAATTTGCGGCCGGTAATCCCGCGGATAAAAGCCAGTCCCACGGCACCGCCACTCGCAGGCGTCACAAACTGCAAAAATTCCAACACGGCAAATTGAGAAAAATAGGAGAGGGTATTTTCCCCGCTATAGGCTTGCCAGTTTGTGTTGGTGGTAAAGCTGGCTGAGGTATTGAAGGCGAGTGGGGCATTGAGATTGGGAAAGTGTTGGGGGTTGAAGGGCAACAGTCCTTGAACTCTCAATAAAGTGTAGGCCATCAATGCCCAAAGCATATTCATCAACACAAACGAGACCCCGTATTCTAACGCCGTCATCTCACTATCCCGACTGACATGGATGAGGCGGAAGATCACATTTTCCAACGGTTTAAGCGGTCGATCGAATAACGTGGGTTGAAACGTAAAAACTTTATACATATAGGTCCCTAAAGGTTTTAAGGACAGAAGCAATCCTCCAATGACCACTCCCCATACTACCATCGTGCTGACTGTCACGGTCGTCTTCCTCCCGTCCTTAGAATTTTTCCGGATGGATAATCACGTAGACTAGATACACCATAATCACCATCGAAAGAATCAGCAGCGCCCAATGTCCCATCACACACCGTCTCCCTCATAATTTCCGAAACCAATACATCAGCCCAATGGTTCCGAGATATAACCCCACAAAAAGCAGTCCTAATCCCAGGGTTGCCACGTTTAACCTCCATTTCCTGCCACCGTTTTTCAGACCGTTTATTCGGATACTAAGCTCTTCACGTTGTTCCACGTGCGCTACCCAATATAAGACCGCGCCTCAGGGCTTTCTAGTAAAAAAACCGTAAAAATGCCGTAAAAAATTATTTCCATGCCAAACGGCTGGTCTCCTTAGCATGGAGAGATCAGCCGTGTGCCCGAAGTTTCGATGGGATTCATTGACTTGTACATGTCAGGAATGTCACTGGGTCCGGCCGGTGGCCGGTTTCGAAAGACCGTGGGGTGCCAACCCACAAAGACTATTTGGCTTCTGCAGAATCGGAGATTGGGGAATTTTGCATCTATTGAGGGGTTAAGCGCGGACTCCACTCGGGCGCCTTATCCATATGTGCCGTCGATCAATGCCATCCCAAACCACAGTCCAACAAGGTGAGGTTCTCCTAAGACTTAACGCCAAGGCTTGTCGACTCGCTGGGAGTGGCGTTGCAAAAAATTCTCCATCGCTGCGCTCACCAACTTAGGCTGCTCAATCATGGGGTAGTGTCCGGCATCGGGAATGATGGCAAATTCGGCGTGAGGGATTTTTTTGAGCGGATCGTCTCCTGGCGCTAACATGCGGTCATACTTGCCCCGAATAACTAACGTCGGACACTGAATATGCGGCAATAGCCGTTCGATATCGGTGGTGAGGTTGGTATGAATGGTTTGCTCGAGGACGTGGGGTAAAATGGCGCGGGAAGCTTGATCTTGCAACACCATAGCCCTGTCATCAGGCTTTTGATAGAAGGCCTGCAGCCAAATGCGATTCAGTACCTGCATTCGCTTGGATTCCGGGGTACGATTCAAGAGCTGCTGCACCCGTTCGAGATGATGGCGGGTCCGTCCTGCACTCGAAGGGGCGGCTCCCCCTGGAAACGTATCCATGACAATAAGCGCATCCAGGTAATGACGCAGTTTGGCCGCGACAAATAATGAGCCGGCCCCGCCAAAAGAGTGGCCCACAAGAACCACGGGGGCAATGTTTAATCGCCGAATGAGTCGAATCGTATCCCGCGCATAGTCTTCGATCGCATAACCTGACGGGGGTTTAGCACTTGCGCCAAATCCGCGTACATCCACTAAATATGCGCGGTAATCGTGCCATGAAAGATGGGGCAGCAATGGCGCCCAACTCTCCTTAGACATGAGCCACCCATGAAGAAAGACCATGGGTCGTGGGCCATCTCCTACCACATCGACCGCGAGCGTGATATTTCCTGCCGTTACGAACACGCCATCGCCTCCATTCCTTTTTATTTTACCTATGGACCATCTCTTTGTAATGACTAGTCATGTCAACGCGTCCAAAATTTTGCAAGCATGGACCATGTCGCCATGGAGAATACTGCTTGACACGGCAACAACACTTGGATGTAACCTAAAAGAGATGAGAAGCGTTATGGCTGACAGAGAACTGAGGAGGCAAAAACACATGAACCGCCGTTTCGTCCTTTGGGCTAGCAGTGTCCTATCCGTGCTCTTGTTAGGGGGCTGCGGCCAATTCAGTGCTGTCAGTCCAACACCCCCGAAGCCTGCGTCCCCTCCTGTCTCTCATTCTGTTCACGTTAGCCAGGTATCAGCAGCGCCCTCGTTAGACCCGGTGCAAACGACGAATCAACCCGAGTCGGCCACGGCGCGCCCCGCGCAGCCTACGGTAACACCGATCTCGCACGCCACAGTGACAACGACGGTACCATCACCCACGTCTTTGGATGCGGCAACTGCGTCGCCTTTTAATCCCGTTGTCCAACAGGCACTTGCTGCCATCCAAGGCCATACGGTATTGCCGTTGGCCGGTCCGCGAATTATCCCTACAGCCGCTTATGCTCCGACTATGGGGATGGGATTTCTCACCGCCCAAACCGTCGTCGGACGTAATCATTGGACCGTGCACCTGCGCGACACGACCGAAAACGAGCCCGTCAATAGCCCAGAGATTTCCCAGGTCTTATCCCGTACGCCTTTTGTGGGGTCCTTTGGGATTAGAGAGTTGTCAAGCAATGTTGTCGGCACTAATGCCTTGGATGAAACCACCTTGCGCCAATTCAACCCTTTATGGAACGCCCGCCAAGGAATTATTAATGCGACGGGCAAAGAAACCTTAGTGGTGGGCCCTCCGCATGCGGCCCTGATGGCCACTGCCTATGGGTTCGGTCATACGTTTAATAATGCCAAGTTGATCTGGAATGAAGGGGATTGGACGTTAGAAATTACGGGAGGTAGCCCGCGCTATGAACAAAACATCGCTTATGACTTGGTACGATATCTTCATGCGCATTATCTGCCCCCCTATACAGGGCTCATCATGGTGGACCTCATCCACCCTGCTCCTCTTTTAGCGGACACAGCCGTCACGCATATCGACTGGATCGACGGCCGCTATCTTATGCATATTGACACTCGCATCCCGTCGTATGCTAACCCTGTCGCGGCGGCTACGATGGCGACAACATGGTACTCCTATTAGTGCAGTGTAAGGAGGCATGAGTCGTGGAGCAGCCCCGTGAGACATGGGTGACCTTCGCGCACGCGGCGGACCTGGCGCACTGTTCTTTACAGTTAGTCAACCAACTTGTGACACAAGGCCTCCTGGAAGTGAGAACTGTGCCAAATCCGCATGGAAGCACATATCGCCCCATGCGTCTCATCCAATATGAAGAGCTGGCCCATTGGTTAGCGTCCCACCCCGGTGCCAAGACTTCGCACGTCACGGCGGTGGGGGCCCAAAGCCTCAAGCTTCGGCATGTGGCCAGTCGCCTGCGCCGTCTCGACGATCAGCGCCCATGGATTAGTTTGCTATTGATTTTGCTGCATTGGGAAGAAGATCCAGAGGTGACAGCCAACACCGTCAGCCGGGTCCTGCCTTCTTTATGGGAAGCGACCGCACGAAGTCAACGGCGTTGGTACCCAGCAAAAGACGGTCGCACCGTCATCCACTGCACATTTCCCGGTATTGGCTACGCGCAGTGGATGAGCTCCTGGCAGCCCCCAGATGCCCCCACGCCTATAGATCTACCTCTACAAACCGCCGGCGTGTTTTATGGGCGTTTCGTTGGTCCCAAGGAACCTGCTCGCTATCCCCCTAGCGTTGTGCAGCAAGACCTAAAAAACGCCCTGGTGGCTTTTCAACCGCGATGGTTTTAGTCTCCGAACAATTGCGACGCAGGAATGTGGCCCATGCGCCCGGATTGAAAGTCCTCAATCGCTTGTAATATTTCGGATCGGGTATTCATGACAAACGGCCCGTAGGAAAAGATGGGTTCACGAATGGGCTCTCCCCCAAGCAATAAGAGCTCTAGACGCGGCGTTGGAGCATCTTGCTGCGCATTGGCGCGAATGCGCACCGTATCACCGGGTCCAAAGACAATCCCATCCCCTTCAGCAACGGGTGCGTCATCGGCTCCGACCCGCCCTTGCCCGGCTAAAATGTAGGCCATGGCGTTATACGACGCAGGCCATGTCGTGCGAAACTGGGCATTGGCCGTCACACTGACATGTGCGACCGTAATGGGCGTCCAAGTCACGCCAGGGCCTTGAAAGGAGCCTAACGAGCCGGCAATCAGGCGAATAATCGCGGTTCCATCACTCGATGCTAAGAGCAAAACCTTGTCCGCTGAAATACTTTGATACCGTGGCGGGGTCATTTTCAGGCGTCGGGGCAGGTTTACCCATAGCTGCACCCCATGAAATAAGCCTCCCGTTCGGACCAACTCGTCCGGCGGCATTTCGTCATGCAAAATGCCTGCCCCCGCGGTCATCCACTGGGTATCGCCATTCGTAATCAGCCCCCCTCCCCCGTTCGAATCGCGGTGGCGAAACGCACCATCCATCATGTAGGTCACAGTTTCAAAACCACGGTGAGGATGCCACGGCGCGCCTTTCGCTTCGCCTGGGGCATATTCCACAGCCCCCATATGATCCAGCAACAAAAACGGATCGCTCATGGTCCAAGAAATCGCCTGGCTGGGAAACGGACGACGCACAGGGAACCCCGCCCCTTCCAGCTGGCGCGGCGCATGGCTCACGACCACGACATTTTTATCCCGCAAGGCTGCGTCCGGTTCACGCAGTCGTGGCAACACCATAATATTTTCCGGTTCACGAGCTGGCATAGATACCCCTCCTATTTTGTTGCGTATCAGACGACCACAGAGATTTTTATATTACCACGTTTTTCATTCCGCATTGGCTTGTCCGTTGAGGCGAAAAGTCTTTATCAACTCCCTCTGTAGAATTTTTCTACGTGATAAGATTATTATAAAAAATTCCGAGACACGTCCCACAATGCGGACGACCCTCTTCGGTCATGGACACTGTAATCAGAAAGGAATGACACCCCATTAGCAAGCCCTTAGCCTATTCGCCCCCGCATCCTTTGCCTGTAGTCCTGCCCAGAGCTGATGCTACCCGTCTTGGGGCCTTTCGTCAGGCTTTAAAAGAGACCTTTGGAGCCAATGCTCTTGTGCAAGACGATGAGTTATTAGTCTACTCCTATGATGCCACCAGTGAGCGCCATTGGCCAGACGCCGGTGTCATTGCGAATACGCCAGAGCTTGTGCAACAAGCCGTGGCCCTTTGTGCCACGTACCATGTCCCCCTCATTGCGCGCGGCTCGGGAAGCAATCTTAGCGGCGGCACGCTTCCTATTCTAGGCGGTTTAGTCGTCAGTCTAGCCGGCATGACCCGCATTCTAAGGGTCGACCTGGCTGCCCGGGAGGTAACCGTCGAACCGGGCGTCATTAATGCGACCCTCCAAGCGCATTTAGCCCCCCACGCCTTCTTTTTTCCGCCTGATCCGGCGTCGCACCGCATCTCGAGTCTGGGCGGCAATGTCGCCGAAGGATCTGGCGGTCCCCACTGCGTGAAATACGGGACGACGAGTCATTACGTGCGCGCGCTGAAAGTTATTTTAGCCAATGGACAGATGGCGACCTGTCCCGCTGAGCCTACTCTGATCGATTGGCCTGGCATTCTCACGGGGTCAGAAGGCACCTTGGCTTTGTTCACGGAATTGACCTTGGGCATCTTACCCAAGCCGCCGGCGGTGGGCACGTTATTAGCAGGATTTGATGGTCTGCCCGAAGCGGTAACGGCGGTCTCTGCCATTATTCAGGCCCAATTGCTCCCTTCCACGTTGGAGCTATTAGACAAAGCTACCCTTGACACCGTGCGCCCGTTCATCGATGCAGGATACCCAGATTGTGAAGCGGTGCTCCTGATTGAAGTAGATGGGACCTTAGAAGGTGTTCGCGATCAGCTCAGTCGTCTGCATGAGCTGTTGGGCTTGTTGGGGGCCAGTCCTGTCACCGTAGCCCAAAGCCCTGCTCAGGCTGACGCTTTAATGGCTGCGCGCCGCGCTGCCTATGGCGCCGCCGCGCGACTGAGTCCCCATTTATGGGTGCAAGATGTCACGGTTCCACGCCCACGCCTGGCCGAAATGATGGCGTATGTTTTGACCATTAGCGCCCAAGAACAGATTCCTATTAATACGGTCGCCCATGCCGGCGATGGCAATCTGCACCCCCTGATTCCGTTTAATCCGGACGATGCGGATGAAGTCGCCCGGATGAAGCGCGCAGATGCCGCCATCTTGAAAAAGGCCGCCGAACTCGGCGGCTCCATAACCGGCGAACATGGTGTTGGTATTGATAAATTGCCGTCATTGCCTTTGATGTTTAACGAAGACGAACGAGCTGTCATGGCCGCGGTCCGCTCCGCCTTTGATCCTGATGGGATTTTAAATCCCGGCAAAGCCGTATATCCCGTCATCCCACAAGCTTCAGACCCTGGATCGTTAGCGGTTGAACCGTCGTCTCCCGGTTTATATCGGCCGCAGTCCGAGCCGGAATTAATCGACTTTGTGCGGTCGTGCTACCATAACCATCACTCCATTTATATGGGCACCCACTCGGCTAGAACGGCCAATCTGTCCCTCGAAGGGTTAAACCGCATCTTAGACTTTGACGCGGACAATATGACCATTCGCATTCAAGGCGGTCTAGACGTGTCGGAGATCGAAACATTTCTTCACCACCATGACTTGGATTTTCCGGTCAAGACACTAGGGCCACACCGTTCTTTAGCCGCGCTGTTAAGCGAAGGCTGGCCCAACATGCTGCATATGGGCTATGGCCCTTTGAAAAATTGGGTGTTAGGCGTGAGCGTCATTGACGGCCAAGGACGCCTCTTGCGCTACGGACGGAGTGTGATGAAGAATGTGGCGGGACTGGATATGCCCAAGTTATATTTGGGTTCTTTAGGCCGTTTGGGCCTGATTGTCGATGCCACTCTGCGCTTGGTTCCTTGGGCGACGCGGCCGGTCCACTTGAGCTTTCCTGTGGACATGATGACGTCTGATCAGCTAATGGCCTTGGTCGACGCTCTCAACATGATGGCGCTAGGCCCTCAAGGTCTGTGGATGGCCCAAAATCAAGGGCACATCATGGTGCAAGGACCTGACCTCGATCGCAAGGTGGTAGCCATTCGCCACATACTCAAAGACTTTGGGATTGTTCCCATCGATGCGGACGGCGTCTCGGCCTTAAGCGATATCCGGCGATGGTACACCTCACAAGAGCGCACCCGTCAACAAGAAGGCGGCACGCACTATTTTGGGGTCGGTCGTTTACCAAGTCCTCTCACAGCGCCGCTGTTGTATCATCAACCCGACGGCAGTGGCTGGATCAGCACCGTCAAGCCCGAGCCATTTCAGTTTTTTCGGTCCCTAGATTCTCACGGATGGCAGGTCAATGAGCCGCTAGATAGTGGGCTGACAGCCATTCAAGAACGCCTTGTGCATATGGCGGATCCGCGCAACCTTTTCACGCATCTGTGGTAACGTCTACAGCTTTGTCGGGCCCGGCTCACTTTTTCACCGTTCTCTCATGCCTTGCGTGGTACAATATTTGATGTGAGAGGCAAGCGACTAAAGGAGGGTCACAGCGATGAAGTTCACATTCAACGACGACACAGTTTTTGACTTCGACCGCTTGGATGCAGGAATTCAGGACTTGCTGCATCGCTTTGTTCCGTTCTCCAATTTTTCTCATGACACGCTCGCAAAGTTGGATGATTTTACGCTCCGTTCGATGATGCGGCGTCTCACGGCCCGGCGAGACACCTTAAATGATGCTATCGACATGATTCAAGCCGAACTCACCAAGCGTCAAACCGCGACAACGCCAGAACCCCCCGCGACACTGTAACCTAAAGGGAGTAAAAGAGCGGGCGTGAGCCCGTTTTTTTACTCCCCTACCGTGAAGAGCGTCTGACGTGTTTTCCACCAAGTGCATGCACCCTCCATCAAGTCCCGCACGATATCCGCGGCCCGTTCGCGGTGCGTGACAAACCCTACGCCCATGCCTGCATAGACAGGCATAAGCTCGGGGTCTTTGTTTGTGATGCCTTCTTGCAGTTGAGTGCGCGCTTGATTTGTTAAGGGACGGTTTAGCCACTGGTCCGTGAAGATATTGGGCAGCACACGGCCCGGATAACGGGCAGGCCACGGCACATTAAGGACATTGTCAAACAGGCTGGTCAAGATCGTTGTGGTTGTCCCCGCTTGGCATATGCGGTGAATAACAGACTCAGGTAATAAGGATTCGTAACTGGCCATAAAGCGCGTCCCCACCCAGACACCGTCAGCGCCCCCCATGAGCGCAGCAGCCACCCCTTGCGGGGTGGCAATGCCTCCCGCCGCTAAAAGCGGTACCTCGATTTGCCCGACCAACGCTTGGAGTACAGGCCACAAGGGCGCTCGGCCGGTATGTCCGCCTGCTTCACAGCCTTGTACGACAACAGCGTCAACCCCCTCATCTTGAGCTTTTAGACCCTCGTCCACCGTATTCACCTGTGTGACAATGCGAATCCCGTGTTCATGAATTTTCTTTACATATGGAGCGACAGAGCCAAACGATATGGAGATCACAGAAGGCTGGACTCGAATGACTTGATCTAACAATTCAGGTCGCCGCAACAAATCCCAGGCAATAAGCCCGACCCCAAAAGGAGTTCCGGTAGGCACCGTCTGTGCCTCATGCGCTAACCAATCCCCGTCATTAATCGGCCCTACCGCAATAAAGCCTAGGCCTCCCCCACGGTGCACAGCGGCCGCGAGTTTTCCTCCTGAGACACCAAGCATTGGCGCACAAACAAGGGGATATCGCACCGTCCATTCGTGTGTCAATCGTGTTGCTATCAATTCCCTTGACCCCCTTTACTTTCTCTTCGCTAAGACGATCGCGACTATCTAGGAATATCATACAATGATGGGAGCTGACCAACCGCTCTATCCAAGCGAGCAGCATATTAAAAAAGTATAAGCGTGAGCTTTGGGGACCAAGGTCGGTACGCAAGAAGTCTAACGGAGCCAGCGAGTCCCCCAGCCCTTGAGTTCCAGGTATCTCTTAGACGTTGCCTGCGTTTTTGTGCCTCCGACAGCCCAAGAACGGCATGCCTTGTCTTCGCCGTTCATCAACCAGGCAGGCCACCCATGGTTGCATGCATTTCGCGTAGGAAACTTGCGCAATCTCTCCAACATCGTTATTCTGCGGGATAAAGGGATGAAGGACGGATGCGGCCACCACTTTTCAACTTCCGGGGCACCGCGAACCTCCTCTTAACGATTTGCCCTTACAAAGGACGGGATTACAGACGATGCCACGGCACCTTGTTATTGGCAATGGACATATTGCCATTGGATTTGATGACACAGCACAAATTAGAGATATCTATTACCCTTTTGTGGGAGAACTGAATCATGTGGGCGGTCATCGCTGCGCGATTGGGCTATGGGTGGACGGCCAATTTTCCTGGTTCCGCGATCCGGCGTGGACGTTCGACATCGGCTATCATGAAAAATCATTGGTCACCCGGGTCCTCGCCGAACATCCCGATTTGGAACTGTCCATCACGTCGGAGGATGCCGTTCATCAGCGGTTGAACATCTATCTTAAACGGATGACGATTACCAATACCGCAGATGTGGCCCGGGAAGTGCGTATCTTTTTCAACAACGACCTGATGATTAGTGAAACGGAGGTGGGTGATACCGCCGTCTATGACCCCGAGCGGCACGTCATCTATCATTACAAACGCAATGTGTACTTTTTGTTTAACGGTTCAACCGAAGGCTCGCGGCTTTTTCAATATTCGACCGGAGTGAAACGCTTCAATCATAGCGAGGGGACCTGGCGGGATGCGGAGGATGGCGAATTAATGGAAAATCCCATTGCCCAAGGCTCGGTAGACAGTGTCATCAGCTTTCGTATGTTCCTAAAGCCGCATGAGTCCCAGACGTTGAATTACTGGATGACCATCGGGAGCAATTTGCAAGAAGTGAGTGACCTCGATGACTACGTGAAAGATAGCGGACCGAATCTATTATTAGACCGGGTGACGGTCTACTGGCAGCGCTGGGCCGACAAATCGGCCACCTGGTTTGCTGATTTGCCAGAATCTGTACAAAACCTATTCTACACGAGTCTTCTTATGGTTCGGGCGCATGCGGACGCTAATGGGGCTATTGTCGCGGCATTAGATTCCGACATCTTGCAATACAACCGCGACCATTACAATTACGTATGGCCGCGTGACGGCGCTTTAGCTGCTATGACCATGTCGGAGGCTGGTTATCACGGTATGGTGCGGCCGTTTTTTCGGTTTTGCGCAGAGGCTTTGACAGAACAAGGATATTTGCGCCATAAATACAATCCTGACGGCACTCCCGGCTCTAGCTGGCATCCTTATATCGTCCGCAATGAACGGCGCCTGCCCATTCAAGAAGATGAAACCGGACTCACCTTGATGGCCTTATGGCGCGATTTTACCCACCACCAAGAAATTGAGTTTCCCCAATCTGTCTACGACACCTTAATTCGCCCAGCAGCGGCCTTTCTCGCCCAGTACATTGACAACACATTAAGCTTGCCCAAGCCCAGCTATGATTTGTGGGAAGAACGCTACGGGATCTTTACCTTTACGAGTTGTGCCGTCTATGGCGGGTTGATGGCTGCAGCCAACTTCTTTCACCTCTATGGCAATGACTACTTAAGCGAACGTTACCGGAAAACCGCGGCGGCTATTCACCACGGAATTATGACCAAGCTTTACGATGCCGAACGTGGTATTTTTGTCCGGGGACTCATCCAGGAGAATGGCCGCTGGCACCAAGACAAAACGATTGATAGTAGTGTCTTCGCGCTGTGGGCATTTGAGGTCTTGCCCCCAGATGATGAGCGCGTGGTCCGCACCATGCAAGCCGTTGAAGAGACGCTCACAGTAGCCACCGATGTAGGAGGGATCGGGCGTTATGAAGACGATTCCTATTTTCGCTTTAGCAATGCCGATATCAACCCTTGGTTTATCTCCACCCTGTGGGTAGCCGATTGGAAGATTGCCAAAGCCCAAGCACTCTCCGATCTCGCCCCGGCACGTCAAACGCTGTTATGGGTGGCGGATCATGCCTTGCCCAGCGGGGCATTGCCCGAACAACTGCATCCTCAGACAGGCGAACCCCTCTCGGTTTCGCCGCTCACGTGGTCGCACGCGGCTCTCGCGTCAACGGTGTTGCATTACATTGACCGCTACCGCGTACTCCTCAACCATTCGCTTTGAAAGGACGGATGACGATGACGAATCGGCCGTTTTGGCAGTACTTGCTGGCTGCGCTATTTTTGGGGCTCGTGCAGTTTCTGATTGCCTTAATTGCCCCGTTTCACAATTTGGTGTTTAGTTATCTTCTGGACTTTTTGATTTTAGTGGTCGCCTTTATCGCAGGACAGTATGCCAAAGAGCACCACGGGCATCCTGGTTGGTTTGCGTCAGCAACCGGGGCGATCTACGGATTCTTTACCGGGCTGAGTCCTTTCTTTGTCAAGCTCACGCCGCGTGATGTGAAACGTGAACTGCACAATCATCCGATGTCATCTCAAGCCCTGCACCAATTTGTTACGCTCGCCAATTCCCCCGCGGCGCATCTCACGGACTGGATAGTCTCGGTGCTGATTTACGGTTGTTTGACCCTCCTCGCAGGATCGATTGGCGGCCTCGTACTGAAAAAGGACCGTGATCGCAATGCCATCTGAGCCCATGGCAACTCTTCCGGTCTTGGCCTTGCACCATGTGAGCAAACATTATCAACGCGGCACTGAAGACGTGGTGGCACTTCTTGATGTCTCGTTTGAACTCGCCCCGGGCACCGTAACCGTGATTTTAGGGCCATCGGGCGGCGGGAAATCTACGTTGCTGCATATTTTAGGGGGCATGGACCGTCCATCCGAGGGCCATGTGGACGTGTTTGGCCAAGATATTAGTACGTGGAGCTCTGATCAATTAGCCCAATATCGCCGAGAAACCGTAGGCTTCGTGTTTCAAGCCTTTCACTTAATTGCCAGTATGACCGCATTGGAAAATGTCGAGTTGCCCTTGTTGCTGGCTGGCGTCCCTACGACAGCCCGCCGTGCGCGGGCTTTGGAACTCCTGAAGCGCGTGGGCCTTGAAACCCGTGCCAACCATTACCCCGGTCAATTGTCGGGCGGCCAAGCTCAACGTGTGGCGATAGCCCGTGCCTTAGCCGCCAATCCCCCTTTAATCCTCGCGGATGAGCCCACGGGCAACCTAGATTCAGCGAGTGGCGAAGATATTATTCGGTTGTTGATTGCGTTAGCCCATGAGGATGGCCACAGTGTCGTCATTGTCACTCATAACGAGGAATTTGCCGCCCGCGCCGACAGGGTCCTAAGAATTCGCGACGGGGTATTGCATGGCGACCTTAAACAGGAGGAAACCGCCCCAATGGCCCTGACTGCCGTGACACCGCTTGACACGCCCTTGAGGCATGTGAAATGGCCCGCTCTGTGGCGGATGGCATGGCATTCTCTCGCCCGCCGATTATCTCGGGGCATTTTGACGGGTCTCGGTATCGCCATTGGTGTGGCGGCCATGATTCTGCTCATGGGATTGGGCAGTGGATTGAAATCCCACGTAGTCGGTTCCGTCGTATCATTAGGGCCCTTGACAGCCATTAACGTCTCTCCCCAAAGCCAAACCACGGACAACGGCCTATTTGGGCCCCAAGCCGTTGTGGGACACTCCCAGCCCATTACGTCTCGGACATTGCTCACCTTCGCCCATCTCCCAGGTTCCCGCGGAGCCTATGCGAATATGACCTTTTTGAGCGGAGTAACGTGGCGAAATCGTGCGACGACCACTGCTCTGCTGCCCTTGCCACCCACACCGTTATGGTCCGTCAACGGGATTTTACCCAAAGTCTCAGCCGGTCGCGTGAGTTCGCGTCCCGCTGATATTCTCTTACCCGTTAGCGTTGCCAAAGCGCTGCTAGGTGGCAAACATCCCGACATCCAGCGCCTGATCGGACATAGGGTGCAATTACATCTGGAAACGGTCAGTGGCGGGCTATTTTCGGGCGGGGGTCTTAGCGGACCAGCGCATCCCGTCGGCACTATTTCCATGACTGTTACCGGTTTGGTTAACACGGGTTTGGGCTATGTCCCGTATCCCACCGCACTAGGGTGGATGGGGCAATTTTCCTCAACGGCTTATGTCACCTACCCAGGCGCTACCGTGTTAGCGCATAACCTTTCGGCGGTCAATGGCCTGTCTTCACGCATCACGAAAATGGGCTATAGCACGACCACTCTATCAGACGCTCTGCAATCGATTAACAAGAGCTTTCGTCTCATCGAGCTGGGCCTAGGCGCGGTGGGTGGCATTGCCTTGGTGGTGGCCGGCCTTATGATCGGGGTCGTCATGAGTATGTCGGTTCTCGAGCGACGCCGTGAAATTGGGGTCTTGCGCGCCGTGGGTGCCAGGCGCCGGGACATTTCCCGCTTATTTTTACTCGAAGCCTTAGCCATTGGTCTGATGGGGGCTGTCGCCGGCCTCGCCATCGGATCTGGCGTGGGCCTTCTCATCAACGGATTTGTCTCACATGCCGCGGCTGGCGACACGATTTTTGCATTACCCGTATGGCTCATCATCATGGGTCTTGCGTTTGGCGGTGGGGTTGCTATCATTGCCGGTGCGATTCCTGCCTCCCACGCCGCGTCTTTGAATCCCATCGACGCCCTACGCCAAGAATAGTAAAGCCCAAGACCTACGTAAAGCCTATAAGGAGGCCATCATTGTCTTCTGTGACCGGCAATATTTGCACAATGCCAGTTAACAACCACCCGAACCCGGGCAGAAGGACTATACTGAGGATAATCACAAGTCAGGGGGAATCAGCGCATGGCAGGTTTGCTAGAACGAGTCAAGACCATCTTAGGCGCCAAGGCTAACAAAGCGCTCGACGCCGTCGAAGATCCAACCGAAACCTTAGATTACTCGTTTCAAAAGATGCAAGAGGCCCTACAAGAGACACGGAGCCATATTCTTCAGGTTGCCACCGCAAAAAAACAGCTGGAAATGCAAGTGGCTACTTTGCAGCAAAAATCCAACCAATATGCGCAAGATGCTCGTGACGCCGTGCAAGCGGGGCGCGATGATTTAGCGACGCAAGCCCTATCGATGAAGAGCACGATGGATCAACAAATTGCCGACCTCCAAACCCATATTCAGCAAACGCAAGCCGAGCAAGATAAGCTCACGCAAGCTCAGCAAAAACTAGAAAGCCAAATTGAGAGCTTCCGTACCCAAAAAGAAGTGATGAAGGCCCAATATTCGGCGGCTAAGGCTGAAGTGCAAGTCGGCGAAACAGTGACGGGCATTACCCAACACGCCGAGGACATTTCGGGTGCACTGCAACGGGCACAGGACAAAATTGCTGCGATGCAGGCTAAAGCATCAGCGATTGACGAACTGGACGCATCACCAGATTTTCAAGCCTTGCCCGGCGCCTCTAACGGAGATACCATTCGCCAACAGCTGGATCAAGCCAAGACAAGCAGTGATGTGCAAAATGAACTCGCCAAACTCAAGGCCGAAATGCAAGGCGCATCCAAACCCCTTGATCCGCCCCAGCAATGACGCAATGAAGCAAGTCGGTGCCCGCTTTGTTCTCCGGCCGTCGGCTTGCTTATCACATATCAGCGTTCGTATTTCATATACTCGCCCCCACACGGGGGCTGTTGAGGATATGGGCGTCTTAGGCAATGCAGAGGGAACCCGTTCTATCAGACCTCCTCACCTTCCTAAGCCGCTGGAAAGCTGACGTCCTCTCCACAGACTTCGCATCCGGCGGAACTTGCCGTAGAGCCATTGAGGCGGGACAAGCCATACGCCAGAAGATTTCTGGACGTCTCGCTCGAGGGAAACCAACGGTCGGCCACCATCACCAAGCCACCGCGCCGCTCGGCCTTGTATTCCAGTGGCCGCCGAAATTCGCAAATGCTGCTCATATCGGCTATGGACCGGGCCAGATGGTGGTTTTTCAGCGTCGCGCACACGTTCAATCCTCGATGACGAGGGTGTAAAACCGCCGCGTGAGGTCAGGCGTGAGCTTGTACAGGGCATCGTGCCGGATACCGGCGATGCGGGCATGGAGCTGACCCCTCTGGAAGCTTCTATCAGAGGGGCGCGACGGCTAATAACCCGCGCACACGGAATCCGCCTCCAGCGCTGCTGCCAGTGGACCGGCCACAATCAACCCAAAGCCTGGCCGACTGGGACGCATGTGATGAAGGCGGGTAGAGATTAGCCGCGTGTGGAGAGGACGAGTTGTGGGCATCCGATGGATTTTGCGGTGGAATCTGGCTGGCTTCCGTGGTCGTGACTCCGGAGGGTGGCCATCTCCGCCCAACCACCACCCACCATGTTGTGCCCACCAGCATGGAACCCACACCAGCGATCACGGCAATGCCTTCCGGGCCAACCCACGCCATGAACAGTGCTGTGAGCGCCAAAGAAAGCTTGCCAACGGTGCCGTATGTAGCATTGTGTAAACTGTAAACTCGACTGTGAAGCTGCGGAGGTACGGTCTCCAATAGGAGCATCGTATCCCATGCGATAATGAGACCGCTGGCCATCCGCATAACGAGGAGCCATGGAAGCGCGATGTTCCATGTGTGACTGACCGCGAACAAAGTCCAGAACAGCCCTTGTAATAAGTAAGCCAAACCATAGGCATGGGGACGCCAACGGGGGCAGATCCATCGTGCCACGAGTGTTCCAAGTAAGACCCCTGCGCCGTCCGTGATATATAAGCTACTGACACCCCATCCGCCCCCATGCAATATCCGCACGCCGTAATCGGTGAGGAGCACATCATAGCTGCCCCCAATTAGTCCCCAAGCGATTCCGACGATGAGCACGCTGGACGCTGCGGGAAAGTCCCGCAGTGCCCGAAAGCCGCTGTGTACAGTGCGGCCGAAAGATTGGTGCGGCTCGGGCGGGTACTCGACCGGACGAGCCCGGGCCAGCAGAACAAGTGATGCGAGCAGCCCGCCGGAAAGCAGGCGGAGAATGGCTGCCAGGATGAGAAGGGTCATGAGCCCCCAAAGAGCCACGGTCCCCCCGAGGAGGGCGCCGACAATCGTGGTCATCCCAGTGATACTCCCCAGACGAGCATTCACGTCGGCCCATTGGGCCGGTGGCGTCACGCGGTACCGCAACTGTTGGCGACCTGTCGTCCCGGCACTACCCAAAACATTATATAGTGCGTAAAGGCCCGTCATCATAATGATATGGTGCGTCAGCAGTATGCCAATGAAGGGCAGCAGGAGTGCTTGACCAACCGAAGCGGTGGCGGCTAAACCGGGCACATCATGCCGATCGAGCCAGGCACCAACCACGGGCGCTAGGAGGAGTGACGGCAGGGTAGCCACCAAAATCACGGCGGCCATCACTGCGGCAGAATGGAGCATTACGAGCATGACAAACAGTCCGACTTGAACCATCCAGCCCGACAATCCAATCTGAACCGCAGCCCACCCGAAACGCCCAAATCCTGGGGGTCCCTTCCACGTTCGAATCATCGTTCAGCCTCCTTGCGATAGGTCGATTATAGCAATTCCTCGTGTACGCTTGGATACAACTACGCTTGGATACAACAATAGTTGGAGGTTAGGCAATCCTCACCGCACAAACAGGGACGTTAGTAACCTAAAAGGTGACCGGGCCCCACCCCTTGTGCTAAAATCTTCACCTCGAGAACTGTGCTAATCAACCTGAAACGAGCCACTCTACAGATAGGTGAAAAGTCTGGGTTAAATGACCAATTCCCGACAGCCGAGTTTATCGACGATAGTCTAGCCCTGTCCCCGCGACGAGCAAGGGAGTTTTCCCCGAGAGAATGTTTCGCCTAAAAGCGCACTCATTTTGGTAGAAAACCGCAGCAACCCTCACTTTCATAACTGTGAGGGTTGCTGCGTATAGCGGGTTCGACCTATTCACCCATCGGTGCGAAAGAGGCCTTGGATTAATTACCATGGCACAATGGCGAGATTCGAGACTAACATTTGGAATAGCCACACGACTGGCAATGCTGACAGCCTTCCTCGTAAACTAAGGTTGGAGCGTCACACATCGGACACAAATCAAGGTGCAAGGAGGTATGGCGGCCTTCCGGCTCTACAGTCCGAGCAGGAGTCCCCTCTCCGGTATGCGCCGCCGCCACTTCTATGGCCTCATTGCGGAGGTGAGATTCCAATAGCTGACCGATGGCGTCCACCACACTGAGCACCCGCCCAGGCCCAAATCCCATTTGGTTGGCACCCCCAATACCCTTGAGTTGCTCGGCCACCAATTCTAGGCGTCGTCTTGGGCTTAGGTTGCCACTCGAACGTAAGTACAGACTAATGACACGCCCTAACGACTCCATAAACGACTGCACTTCAGACCCAGCTCGTCCCAAAAGCATAAACACTTCAAAAGGATTGTCATCCACTTCATTAATCACGACGCGCGCTGTCCCTGCGGGGGTCTCCTTGCGGTATGTCCTCCCATGAATTAAGGACGGCACCGGGTACACTTCGGCCTCCGCGTTAGGAGTTGTTCCCCACGATATGGTCGCGGACTCGGAGTCCTGGGGTGTCTTCTCTTCTGCTAAGTGCAACACTTGCTCACTACGGCTTTGATCGCGATAAATCGTGACCCCCTTGCATCCGAGGTCATAAGCCAATTCATACAACCGTTCCGTATCTTCAACCGTATAGGTACTCGGCGCGTTGGCCGTCTTGGAAATACTGGAGTCTGTCCACTTCTGGATCGCCGCTTGGACGTAGACATGCTCTTCGGGGGTTAGGTCCATGGCTCCGACGAAATAAGACGGCAACTCTTCGCCCGGATGCGCAGCTTTCCACTCCGCGGCCACCGGCACATATTGCTCATCAAACCCCAAGCGCGATTGCCTAAAGTACGTCAGGGCATAATAGGGTTCAATGCCTGTACTAGTGCCGACCATCGTACCCACAGTGCCCGTGGGGGCCTGGGTTAAAATGGTGACATTGCGCACGCCGTGCTCATGGATAGCGTGACGCAGGTCGTCAGGCAGGCGCTTGATAAAACCGCTTTGAAGATACAAATCGGGATCAAATGCCGGAAAGGCCCCTTTTTCACGCGCCAACTCCACGTCGTAGGAATACGCTTCCACCGCAATAAATCGGTACAACTTCTCAATGAATTCCAAGGATTCCGGGCTGCCGTAGCGTAGTCCCAAACGAATCAAGAGTTCGCCCAGTCCCATTGTGCCCAAGCCGATGCGTCGTTCCTTTTGTTGGTTGTCGTAATTTTGTTGAAAAAAGTAGGGCGTGGCATCGACGATATCGTCAAGAAAACGTGTGCCCACCCGAACAGATTCACGCAAACCTGTCCAGTCGACATCGTGGGCCTTGGGATCATAAAACGCGGCAAGATTGACGTGTCCGAGAGTACACACACCCCAAGCGGGTAGCGGTTGTTCTGCACAAGGATTGGTGCTAATCAACGGATTAAAGTACCAGCTATTGGAATCCTTTTCGTGGCGTTCGTCAAAGACAATGCCTGGCTCTGCTGCTTGCCATGCGCCTTGAATGATTTCACGCCAAATCTTGCGAGCCTTCACGGTCTCGTATAAAACAATCGGTTTGCCTGCTTTTTTCCATGTTTCTAAATTGCCATCCCACATCGTATCATAATCGGGATCCGTCGTATCCGGAAATACCAATTGCCAATCCTCGTCGGCTTTAACTGCAGCCATAAACGCATCCGAGATGCGGACACTAATGTTAGCATTTTCCACCATACCGGGCGTCTTTTTAACTTCGATAAAGCGCCATAAATCGGGATGCCAATCTTCAATTTGCAGCATCAATGCGCCGCGGCGCGACCCGCCTTGCTCGACAAGCCCTGTTGCCCGCGAATAGAGATCCATCCAAGATACCGCCCCAGAGGAACGCCCATTGACACCCCGAACCGCAGCGCGTGACGGGCGCAAAGATGAGATATTGATACCGACGCCACCGCCCCGGCTCATAATTTCAATCATTTGCCCTAAGGTCTCGACAATGCCTTCGCGACTATCCCGCGGGCAGGGAATCACATAGCAGTTAAAATATGTCAGTTGCTGTTCGGTTCCAGCGCCGGCCCAGATGCGGCCGCCAGGAATAAAGCGCAAAGCGGCGATTTCCTGGGCAAAAGCTTGTTCTGTTTGCGCCCGGACCGCTTCTGGCTCGACTTGCGCCACGCCTTGTGCAATACGTTGAGCGACTTCATAAATGCTGCGCTCCAAAGGCCGGTCGCAGTCAGCAATCTTTCGTTCAATGAGGTCTCCTTTGGCTGGTCCCGTGAGCAACTCAATGGACAAATACCCATCGGGCAAGATGTCGCGCACAATGCCAATATCTTTCTTGGGCCACTTCGGATGCGGTTCCACCAGCGCAATGGCCAAGTCCCCCACGACAAAACTGCGGGTCGGATCCTTTACGGTATAGCGGTCTAGAAATATTTTCCAGCTCAATTCGGACGAAAATCCATGAGACAATTCCAAATGTTAACCCTCCTGATTATGATGCGGATGGATAAGGCGCTCCAATTCTTGGCGAAAGCCTTCAATATCTGTGAACTGGCGGTATACAGACGCAAAGCGGACATAGGCGACCTGATCGACCACTTGCAGCCGATTCATCACTAATTGCCCAATATGTTGGGAAGACACTTCCCCTGTGTGCTGATCGCGTACTTCCCGTTCTACTGCCTCTGCGACTTGTTCTAGTTGCTCCAAGGTTATCGGACGTTTTTCGCACGCAGTGAGCATCCCTCGTAAAATTTTGGCACGATTGAACGATTCTCGCTGCCCATCTTTTTTTACCACCCATATCGGTGCCTCTTCGATCCGCTCGTAAGACGTAAACCGCTGGTGGCACTGCAAACATTCACGTCTCCGGCGTATTTCACGCCCCTCATTCGCAGGCCGTGAATCAAGCACCTTGCTGTCAGGATACTGACACACCGGACAACGCATATTTCAAAACCCCTTTATGTAGTACTAGCTGCATTATAATACCACAATATGTGGCGCACAAAAGGATAAGATGATATTTATTGCGGAGATTCTTCGACACGCCGCGACCGCCATGCCAAAAGAAGCACCGCCGCAATAATCGACACCGCGCCTAAATCTTGAAAGCCGCGAAGGGTGACCCCTAGCCATAGAACCGACCCCGCCGTCGCCACCAAAGGTTCGGCACTGGCCACCACACTCGCTATGGCCGGAGAAATATTGCGAAGACTCGCTAAGTACAACCAAAATGCTGCTAACGTTCCGAGGAGTACCACAAAAGCGATGAGCAGAATGTCAGAAAGCGACCACCAAGGAGCGTTGGGAGACCATACCGGGGCCACCGCCTCAGACAAGATGGCACCGCCGATCATGCCCCACCCCACAATACGCGTGGAACCCCATTCGCGCAATAAAGAGCCAGGATACAACGTATAGAAGGCTAACGCTATCGCCGACGTGATGCCCCAACTCAATCCTCCGAATGAGAGGCGCAACATGCCAAATTGGCCATTGGATACGAGCAGCCAGGTCCCGCCCAACGACAGTCCCACAGCCACCATTTGCCGCCAGGCGGGCATAGTTTTAGAAGCCAGCGCCACGTACAAGATGATGAAAGCGGGCGCTGTATATTGCAATAACGTGGCGGCCGCCGCGTTGCCGTCACGGATGGCCGCCATATAGGCATATTGCACCAGCCATAAGCCAAATACCGCAAAGATCAACAGGCGCATGCGAGCCCGTGCGTCGAGTAATGGCGCCACGACGTAACGCCACCCTTTTTGGCGCCATACGACTGCGAGAATGCTGACTCCCGCAATACCCATGCGCACACTCACGAGCCATCCGGCACTTAAATGCGCGGAATCAAAGAGTTTTTGTGCAGCTACCGCCGAAAGGCCCCAAAAGACAGCCGCAATCAACGCCATCGCAAATCCGAACCCGTAAAGGGATTTTGCAGGGATCAGCGATGGCGAATGGTCTGTGGTCGCCATAACCGTTCCTCATCCTTTAGAAGCCTACAACCGTGTCTCAGTCATGCGGCTTGGATAGTATGTGATAGCCGTAGTAGCCAAACCCAATGATCAGGAAAATGCCCAACCATAACGTTCCGCTTCCCACCAATCCGCCGGCTGTTAGCAAGACCCCCACGATTTCTCCCCATTTGACCCATTTTAGCCGCGGCCGTTGCCGTTCTAATGTTGTCCATCTCCTCGTCAGCATCGTGCCATCTCCTTTTTGGATTTACTGCCCGAACGCGAACGGAACCATACCAATATTGCCGGACAACGTCGCCATCAAAAAGCCACGGGGAAAGATGATCGGCGCCGCCGGGCCAATCGGACCAAGCCCCAGTTGTTGGCTACGGACAATCGTCCCTGATGAGGCCTGCATTTCCATAACCACGCCATTATGCAGCCCTATCCATAAGTACGGACCACTGGCCACGGGGTTCGCGGTCAGACTCGCGGGCAAAGACCGTGCCCAGACCAGACGGCCCGTGACCGCATTGTATGCCCGCAGGGTCTTTGCCGCAGGGTTTCCGATAAAGACTAGTCCCCCATGCACAAAGGGAATCCCTTCTTCTTCTTGGTCTAGTCCTAAATAGCCGCCTCCGGTAATCGTGGACCACAAAATCCGCCCACTACGCGCATTGAGTGCAAACAATCGATTGTCAAGCCATGTTCGGCCTCCGGTTACATTCACTATACGAGGGACGCCTGCAATATACAATATCCCCTTTACGACGATCGGACTGCAATCCGACAGCCCGCTTGCCACCGGAATATTTTTGGCCCACACAATGTGGCGTGTCGCGACATTAATGGCCCACACGGTCGAACGCGTAGCAGGATAGGATTTCATATAAACATTCGTGGCAACATAAAGAATATGACCCACGATAACGGGCGAGGACATGCTGTCAAAGCCCCCTAAAAACAGAGACCACATTAGGTGCCCATTGTTGGCATTTAGCGCAATTAGGCGTCCCCCGCCCGTCACTTCATAGACTACGCCGTCTTGTATGACCGGAGTCGGCATGTCCTCACCGTGCGTGGGGGTGAACCACAGTTCTTTCCCTGTAGCTCGACTCAAGGCCATGACACCATTTGTTCCTGAGCCTCGAATCCATCCTTGCCGTGATGAAAATTCTCGAAATGCATTATTCCCTAACCCCACAATCACGCGGGATTTGGTCACAAGCGGTGTGGTCATCACCATATTGGGGACAACATCAGACCACAAGCGTTTGCCGGTTTGCAAATTCCACGCGACCACCGCGCCCCCATTGGATCCTGCGTAGGCATCATGCCCCACGACAGCCGGTTGATCAACCACTGCGCCATTCAGATGTAACACATACCCCGTGGCTAAAGGCTCAGACTTGGGCCATGTCCACGCCGTGTCATGCGTGGCACCCGCCTCAAACGCCGTCCAAGTCGAGGGTACCGACACGGACGTGGACCAACGGCCAAAGGCCGCAAAAGATGATACCGAGGTAGGCACGGGCACATGGGACACGGGTTTGGGCTTGGCATTCCATGTGGGCGACCAAATTATACGATGGTAGAATCCCGTAGGCATGGCCAGTCCCACCCATAAGGGGAAAAGATAGGCCGTAGAGCTCCCTAAGGCTCCAATAATCAGAAGAGACCCCACACGGGCAAACCGTGTACGGAGCTGCCATAGGGCCATCAACCCCGACGCCAGGGCCATAATCAGCATAGGCATCATGGACAAAAAATAATAATTAAACTTCGACCGGGGCGTTAATAGCCATGTGCCATAAAAGACGAAGAGCCACACGACGAAAAAGATAGTCACCGGCCGCGTCCTGTGCTGACGAATATCTTGCACCACGAGCATCATCAGTCCCAGCAATCCCAACCAAATAACCAAAGGATTGGAAAAGGCTAAGAGACGAATCGTGGCGTGCGCTTGGGTGATCCACAAATACGCGGTGGGTCGAGGTAAGAGCATCCAGGTCCACGCATTAGCTGTCCACGGGTGGTAAAAGCGTAACGTCCACATATTTTTGAGAATCAGCCACTGCAATTTGCCCCATGCCTCAAACACATTACGCGGCAACCATGTCTGATGAAAACCACTAGGAAAGGCGTAGGCATACGTAAGAAAATAGGTCACCAACGGAATAATGGTCATCGACAAGGCGATCAATAAGCGGCGTGGGGATCGCTGAACATGGCGCCATGACCATGCCAACACAATCCATGCCATTAAAATCGTTTGCGCTCCAATCCACTTAGCCGAAAATCCCAAACCCAAGCTGATCCCAAATCCCCACAAGGTGACACGGGACACACTTGCGTCTTGGCGTATGCGTGCCCAAATGGTCCACAACCAATATAAATTGAAAACCACGAAAGGAAAAGCAATGGAATCGAGCAAGGCCACACGACTGGTGCTGACCATAAGGCCATCCACCGCGCTCAATGCGGCAGCAATGCCAGCGGTCCAGCGGTTATCAAAAAGCGCCATCGCGAACAAATAAATAACAAGCGGCACCAACGACCCTAGGAAGGCACCAGGCAACCGCCAAGCCCATGGGTGATTGCCAAAGAGCCAAATCGAGGCTGCAATGACTTCCTTAGCGAACGGTGGAGCCGACAACAAATTTGGATCAATGCCATAGACTAGGTGCGGAACAAGTACGGGAGGCTTGCGGTGAAGCAATACATCAGCGGCCGTCACGTAATAATACTCATCATAAATGAGTCCATGATACGCCCCTAAACCAATGAACCGGGCCAAAAAAGCCACGACCTCAATGGCGGCAAGAATTCCCCACTGGGGTCGTAGGCTCGGAATAATTGTTGTCTTGTGATTAACTTTGGCGTAAGAAAGCGACGAGAACACATCCTTCTAGGCCTTAAACGTTGCCCTTGGTTCTACTAATGATGATGGTTAGAGTATAACGCCAGCATCGTGGAACTTTCGAGCGGTAGATTGTGGCGTTATTGCCACCACCGCAAAAAGGGCGTCACCAAACGCTCCAGATTCGGCCGGGTAATATCATCGCCTTCCAGTCCAAAGAACAGCGACACCCAGTACCAACGCCACTCAGGCAGCGTCTCGAGATAGTGCAAAACGTCTGGTACTGACGTAGATTGCGCGACGCCTCCCACTACCCCCATGTCAAAGACCGGTTCGGCCAATTCCAATTGGCCGTGTTCGTGAATACGCCAATGAAACGCATGTTTAAAGGGTCCTACGAGCGGTGTAAAGCCAGGCACTAAGCCATTGGTGACCGATACCCATAAATGCACGGGCAATTGACCGACCAATGAAAAGAATGTTTCACGGAATTCCCCATCGTGACTTAGCGCCATAAAGGGCCAAGGCTCATACATGATAAAGCGAGTTGGCACATTGTACGCTCGCGCTTCCGGGCTCAACCCTTTGTCCAGTCGGTACCCGACCCGCTCGACCGATCCCCGTTGACTCACACCTACCTTGAACGCGCCAAGATCGCGTGACAATGCCCTAGGCGCTGCCCACCATTCCTGGCCGTCCGGAAATGCGATGGTCTCTTCGATTACCGGCGATGCTTCTGCTCGCATTAAGATCTCTTGGACCACATCAATCGTGCGTTCACGATTTTTCGTTGCCGTCATTGTCCACGGTCTAATTTGCCTTGATGGCGCGATTTGGTGCCCACGGTTTCACGTCCGGGACACACATCCAAGAAATTAGACCTTCCTCCTCTCGGCGCTAGACTCGACCGCAGTCGGTCTCTTATCCCAACAGTCTTTGGTGTTCAATTTTTATACAGTGGTCTTCCACGACCGCTAAGCCCGCGGCTTCCGCGATGCTGCGCGCGACCTCGTTGGCAATGCCCAATTGCAGCCATAAGGCCTTAGCACCAATGCGCACCGCACTCTCGGCAACAGGCGGCGTATCTTCCGCTTTACGAAAGACATCGACCACATCTACAGGAAACGGAATATCTTCTAACCGGGCATAAACGCGCTCCCCTAAAATGGTCTCTTCACGCGGATAGACCGGCACGATGCGGTATCCGTGGTTTTGCAAATATTGAGCGACCTGATAGCTGGCGCGGTCGGGCTTGGGAGATAATCCGACTACGGCTACGGTATGGCTCTGCTCTAATAATTCGCGCATCATTTCATCCGTCATTTTCACCATCTCCCCTCTTGGCGTAAAGGTCGTTCTGTTTGATGACAAAACCTCGCGTTAATCAATAGGGGTCAACCATGACCGGTAGGCGTCGCTTTCGCCACGCACCACTTGGTTGTACAAGGATTGCAACTGCTGCGTAATTTTGCCTATGGTGCCGTCTCCAACCATCCGGTGATCAATACGCGTAATGGGAGAAATTTGCACACCCGTGCCCACTAAAAATAACTCATCGGCAACATAAAGTTCCGATCGGTCGATTGTGCGACTCGCCGCCGGTATGCCCAAGTCGTGGGCGAGCTGCATAATGGTTTGACGGGTAATGCCTTCCAAAATATTTTCACTAATATCCGGCGTAATTAACATGCCCTCGCGGACCATAAAAAAGTTGGCGGCACTCCCTTCAGCTACATGACCAGCCTCCGTAAGAAAGATCGCATCATCAAATCCGGCCAGATGCGCATCGGTGACCGCCAAAGCGGTATTGACGTAAGATCCCGTAACTTTAGCCCGCGACGGAATGGCGTTGTCTTCTAGCCGGCGCCATGACGAGACCGCGACATGAATGCCTGAAGTCGGTAGATAGTCTCCCAAAGGAACCGCGAACACGCCAAATTCATCGCGAATGCCTTCCAACGTGACTTTAATGACGGGATCCGCTTTAAATGCCAAGGGCCTAATATAAACATCTTCATGAAAGTTTTGTTGAGCCAGAAGCTGGACCGTGCGCTCCATCATCTCGTCCACACTATGGCCTGGGTCAATACGCATAATTTGGCATGACCGTGCAAAGCGCTCATAGTGTTCCCGCAACCGAAAAATGTACAATTTGTCCTGTTCGCGATTGTGGTAGGCACGAATGCCCTCAAAACATCCCGTGCCATAATTCAGTCCATGAGTGGCAATGGACACGGTAGCCTCTTCAAGCGGCAAAAACCGGTGATGAAAATACGCCAATGGCATGATAATCCTCCCAACGCAATAAAGTTGAGATAATGATATCATGGATTGTCTTGTGTCGGGGACGTCATGTTAGGCCATTCCACTTCCTGCCAGACCAATGCCTCTTTGAGAGTGGTTAGAATTTTACGCAGAATTTTGGTATGATTACATCACCAAGTGATACCCCGTTCCGTGCCAGAAAGGAGCCGACCGTGTCCAAGAAGCCAATCTCTTTTAAAGACCATAGTCGCAAGCGCCATATGGAGAAGCTCTATCAACGTAAAGCCCGCCGACAGCCGCGGGAATGGGACGATTTCTTGGATTACTGGCACTACTTTTTGCGCAACCCCTTTCAGGTCGCAAGCCAAGGACCGTGGACTGACCGGATGCTGTGGAGCAATGCCATTGTCGCGGGCATATTGGCGGCCCTGCGCGTGGTGGCCTTTATTGGATTTCACGTGATGTTCATGTTAAGTGCTGTCATTAACACGCTCTTTATCGCATTTTTGTTTTATTATGGACTAACATGGGTCATTGTCTGGGTCTTGAACCGCACCGAACCTGGTCGCCGCTCCTATGCCGTAGATACCATTCGGGTTCAAGCCATTGTCTATTCCGGTTGGCTGATTGTCTTAACGCTCATCAGTTGGATTCCTATATCTGGCCTCGTGTATTTGGCTGGAGCCATTTTAGTGATTTTAGGCATTCGGGCTGTCCATCAGTTATATGGCGTGAGCTGGCCGCGTGCTGTCTCTAGCATGTTAGCGGGGTCTGTGAGCATGATCGCGATTATCATGATTTTGAATCACTTAGCTGCGTTGTAACGGTGCCAAGTGACCCCCGAACCGCCGCTCCCTATTAAGCGCCCAACAGCCCTAAGGCCCACCCAATCGCAGCACCAACGGTTGCCGACAATGATGCTAAAATCGCAAATTGCAAACTGCTCTTCCATAGCGCACTCCCGGTAAATTTTCCTTTTAACGCACCAACCACGAGCGCAGCCATAATCGAGAGAGCCCACGCCAAATCACGTGCCCAAATGGTTGAGATGGGTAGCAAAAAAGGAATGATTGGGGGGCTTGATCCGACCACAACAGCCACAGCCATCGTGATCGCGTTGACAAGCGGGGTTTCTTCATGACTCGGATGAACGCCCAAGGCCTCTCGCACCATAAACTTCAGCCAACGAGGTCGACTTGCGGTAATGGTTTTACGCACATCGGGGATCACCGGATCGGGAATTCCGATGTCTTCCAATAAATCCTCAACTTCCTCGGCTTCTTGGTGTGGTCGCCGTGCGATATCTTCTTGTTGCTGGCGAATTTGTTGCCGCACCCAGTCATTTTGCGATGTCGTCGCCAGATACGACCCCACACTCATCGACACCATGGCTGCTCCCACGGACGATAGCCCGGCAATAATTATAGACCCATGCGATTGATGGGAGAGCGCCTCACCTGATACTAACCCTACCGTGGCCACTAATCCATCATTCACCCCAAAAATTGCTTCACGCAACAACACCCGGAAGTTTAAAGACAGCCGGGGACGGCGTCCCCCAGCCTTCAGTCCATCGCGTACTCGTCCCCCACGCAGTTTGGTTGACATGCCAACACTCCTTCTGCCAAGAGTGTCTGACGAAAGTCTGGCCCTTATTCAGGTTCTTGACATGCCATCTGTATAATGCGCACCTCATAGTCATTCATGTGTCCGGCAGGTAATGCCTCAATGGGCCACCAACGAAGGTCTAACAGCTCATGCGCATCAGGTGCCAACGTCACGTCCGGCGCCAGAAGCTTCACCGTATAATAAAAACGGAGCGAGTGATAGGGATGGCTAAAAAACGCAATGAAGTTTTCTTGCATTTCGAGAAAGCGCTGAACACTTACCGTAATCCCGGTTTCTTCCAAGAATTCACGGGCCAATCCGTCCGCCAACGTTTCCCATGGTTCTATCCCGCCCCCAGGCAAATCCCATTTTTCGCTAAAACGCGACTGGGAGAGCAGAACCTGGTGATTGTGACATAACACGCCATACGCGGCAGGGCGGAAGCGAATGCTTTCCGGCGCAAATTCGTGATCGTGGCCATATAAGTCGGGGCAGGTAATCATATGAGCAGGGGGTTTAGAGCGCGCCATCAGGACTTCCTCCTTGTGTGGGCTGCGAAGATGCGGCAGCACGCGCTGCCGCGCGTTCTAAATAGGTGGCAAGATGCTCAACCTGGACCGAGTGGTCTCCAGCTTGTTCTGCACCCCACCGCATTTGCAAGTGACAACCGGGGTTATTGACGAGGATCCGGTTCGGTCGTAACGCAGTAATGTCTGCCATCTTGGCCGTTACAATCGCCAACGCCCACTCTTGGTGCTCAATATTATAGGTGCCAGCCGATCCACAACACCGGTCTTGCCCGGGATAACCGACAAATTGATCACCTGGCACACTGCTGGCTAACGCCGCCGCATCATCTCCCGCATGCTCGACATTGACCAGGTGGCATGAATTTTGCAATACAACCCGTTCGCCAGACCCAGCAAGCGGTATCGCCTGCGGCTGCTGACGCAATACGGTCGACCAATCTCTTACGCGTTGACTAAACCGTTGGGCTCGGGTGGCCCACTGCTCGTCATGTTCAAAAAGCTCTCCATACTCGGACAGCATCGCGCCACATCCGCCCGCTGTGTTGACAACAAGGACATCCCCTGTCGCCTCAAACGCGAGAATATTGGCTTTGGCCATCGCCACGGCTTCCTCGCGTTGCCCAGCATGCAGGTGTAAGGCGCCGCAACACCCTTGGCCCTGCGGCGTGACCACTGCTAGTCCCGCACGTTGCAGGAGATTTTGCGCAGCACGGTTTGCATCGGGAAAAATTGCCGACATTACGCATCCTTCAAAGAATGCGACGTCCGGTTTCTTTGAGGGAATAGGCGAGACCGGCTCGGCAACTGCCGCCTGGTAGCCCGTCAATGGCAACAAAGGCTGCAAGGCACGAGGCATTGGCCATTTCCGAAAGGTGTGCCCAATGCCTGCTAAGCGGCGCAGCCGTCTAGGATGTTTGACGGTTCCGAGAATTTGGCGAGTGGCCCAACTGAGCCGACGAGGACGATGCTGAGCCAACGCGGTACGCCCTGCCTCCAAAATCCGGTGATACCGCACCCCCGATGGACAAGCTGTCTCACAGGCGCGGCACGACAAACAATAGCTCAACGACTCCTCAATACCCTGGCCCCATTCAATTTCTTGACGCGTGGCGGCTTCCACCATCGCAATCCTGCCGCGAGGGGAATGGAGCTCACTGCCGGTGAGTTGATAGGTGGGACACGCTGGTAGACAAAAGCCACACTTATTACAATGGTCAATTTCGCTCAAAATGCTGTTGCGTGCCACTGATTGCATTGCTGTATCCCCCTTTTATGTGCGGGATTTTGATGGTCCAAAAATGCCATCCGGATCGAAGACGTGTCTGATCCGGTCTTGGGTAGCGTCCCATCCGTCCGTGGGTTGTTGCCAATACTGCCCCTCACTAATTCGGCGGCTCAACCCCTCAAGATTGAGCGGCACGTCATTGGGCCCCGCAAAGATTTCATAGGCGCCTGAGGCCGGATACACAATAAACAGATGGTCCAACGCGACGCGGTTTATGACGTGGCTTAAGTGTGTCGGCAAAACCCCGCCTTCGGCATAGGTACCATGTTGTAGAGCCTGTTGCCATAACCGAGTGCGTTCATCTTCCCACGAAACCCATGCGTCGTCCTCCAGCCACGTCCACGTCAAGCCCGCTTCCCGCCCTTGTCCCTCCACCCACGCCTTGATCGGTTCTGCACCTGGGCTTTCGTGGGCGATCCATAACTGCGCCTGACCGGGCTTGAGCCGCGTGATGACCACCCCATCGGGTCGGCTAGCGCTCGTTCCAAATTGCAAAGCCATGTCCAGTAATCGATCGACCGTATCACTTTGCGTGTATCCTAGCAGGCGCTGTGGTGCTAGCGGCCGTAACCGCAAGATAGCCTTAGAGATAAGACCTAAGCGACCCCATGAGCCGATCGCAAGCTTTGTTACATCGTATCCGGCCACATTTTTCATCGTTTTGCGGCCAAAACGCAAAATCTGTCCTCGCCCATCGATCCATTCCACACCCAATACCACATCCCGCCAGCCTAGCAAATACGCGTGGCGCCAGTTCCTGGCGTTGGCAGCAATCATCCCGCCGACCGTTGTCTTGGGGCTACTATAGGGAAGAAACGGACTCTGCAACCCTTCGTGCCGCAGCCACTGTGCAAGCTCCGATGCGCTCATCCCAGCCTCAACTTCCACCGTCAAATTGTCTTTATCAAAATCCACAATCTGGCGCAAATGCGACGTGCTTAGCGGCGTCGTCAGGGGGCGGCCGGTCATGGCCCAGCCCGTAAAGTAGCCTCCGACGCTAAGTTGTATACCCGCTTGGCGCGCGTCCATGACTGCCTGGCTGGCCTCTTGGGCCGTGTTGGGCGTCCATGTGTGATCTGAAGGTTCTTCCCAATGGGGATCTGAAGGGCGCACAGGAGGCGGTAGCACGACTTTGAGGGGATTCAAGACCCCGTTGGGGTCAAACGCGTGTTTGAGATCGGACATCGTTTGCCGTTCCCGAGGTCCATACATCAGCGCCAAATTTTCCAACTTGTCAATGCCAATACCATGCTCCCCCGTGATCGCTCCCCCACGGTTGACACACGCCGCTAAAATGTCGTGATCCGCTTGGCGCATCCGCGCCACTTCGTCGGCATTTGCCGGGTCATAGGTAATGATAGGGTGAAGATTGCCATCGCCAGCATGGGCCGAGCAGAAAATATTAAAGCCATGGTGCTGTCCAATGACAATGACGTCGCGCATCATCTCGGCCAACAAAGGCCTTGGAACGGTCACATCTTGAATCCATAAGTGGGGCGCTATGCGAGCCGCCGCTCCATAATGAGCACGGCGCCCTTTCCAGAGGGCGTCGGCTTCTAGCGCGCTCTGGGCAATGCGGAATTCGTGGGCTCCGCCTTGCGCGGCGATGTCAGCAATCGCGGCCGTTTGGGCCTGTACCACGGCAGAAGGGCCGTCCACTTCAATTAACAAGACGGCGCCCGCATCTACAGGATAGCCAGCGTGCACAAACGATTCCACAATTTCCAACGATTTCTTATCTAACAGTTCCAGCGTGGAGGGAACGATGTGGTGCGCAATAATGGCAGAGACGGTGTGCAAAGCCTCGTCGACCGACGCGAACACCGCTAGCATCGTGGCCGTCTGTTCAGGTTGCGGGGCGATTTGCGCCGTGATTTGTGTCACAATGGCCATGGTCCCTTCGGACCCTGTTAAAAGACCCGTGATGTCCAAGCCTACACGGTAATCGCGTGCCGTTGGTGTCAAGAGGCGGCGACCGTCGGCTAACACCACTTCCAACTGGATAATGTGATTGACGGTCACGCCGTATTTCACGCAATGTGGGCCCCCCGAGTTCTCGGCCACGTTGCCGCCTAATGTAGAGATCCGGTGACTAGCGGGATCTGGGGGATAAAAGAAATGCCACGACTGAAGCGCCACTTGCAGATCAGCATTAATCACTCCAGGCTCGACCACGGCTTGACGGTTTAGGACATCAACATGGCGGATGTGGTTCATGCGCGTCAACGACAAAATAAGGCCCCCTAGGACAGGCGTTGTTCCGCCGCTCAGGTTAGACGAAGAGCCCCTTGCCAAAATATAGACGCCTTGGGCTGCCGCGATTTGAACCGCTGTTTCGACCTCTTGAGCCGACTGCGCAAACACCACGACATCCGGCCAATGGCGCTCGCCGGTCGCATCATAACTAAACGCCAATAGGCGTTCACGGTCACTAATGACCTGATCAGGCTGTAGCGTCGCGTTCAGGGCGCTGACAACGCCTTGAACGGCTGCGCTGTCCGCTCGCGACGCCCCTGCGCCGGCAACCCATAGTCGGTCAAGCTGTCCCGCTAAGGCTCCCTGCTTATGCATGCCTGGTCCCCCATTTGTCAATGCACGACGTCTCTACCACAATAAAGCATGTCCCGGGATCGGCCGTCTCCGACTCCGAATGAATTCTTGCAATTCCGGGTTAAGGGGACGCTCCTCGTACGTCGGTTCCTCGTTTTTTTTCGTACTAGGAATTTCTTCCATGACATAGAGTTCATCAAGAGAGTCGATCCGGTCAATAAAGAGAACTCCTTCTAAGTGGTCGACTTCATGCTGAATAATGCGCGCATCAAAACCTTCAAAGCCCCGGCGAAAGGGTTGCCCCGTCTGTGTCCATCCCGACAACTCGATGTATTCAGCGCGCCGGGTCGGACCATAGATACCAGGCACACTCAGACACCCGTCATAATCCTTCACTTCTCCCCGCGCCCGAATGATTTTGGGATTGATGATGATCTCAGGATCCTGGCCTTTCGTGCTTTTCCAGATGAATATTCGTAGGCGGGCTCCAATTTGCGGTCCGGCAATTCCGTATGCGGACACTGTATCCCACGTGTCCATAAGATCCTGACTAACCGTCAGAACCTCTTGTGTAACCGATTTCGCCTTAATTGTCCTTTGCCGCAAAAAGTCATTACGACTGGCAATCGTCCAAATTCCTTGCTGCACTCGCGTCAACCTCGTCATTTAAAGTATGGTGACTCACATTCCAGGATGCCCAATCGTTTAAACCGCTCGCTAATATAGTCGATGGGCGTATGTTCTACTCCATTATATCCGGGTTTGGTGTAGACATTGATCGCATCCGGAAAAGCCTCTCGGAGGATGCGTCGTATCCGTCGCCCTGCCGCATCCGCATCCGTAAAAATAATGACAGTATGGTGTCTGACCGCCTTGCGAATGCGTTCGAGACGGTCTTGGTTGGGAATCCCAAAGGTCAGAATAATCGGGATTTCAGGTGGTATCACGGCCCGCAATCGGGAGCGGTCATTTTTTCCTTCGACGATAATGGCAAATGGTTCTTCCAGCATCGGACGCAACCTGGCACACAAAAGCCTACCCAACAGCCCAATGGTCCAAAACGGGTATTTCGGGTAGCGTCCTCCCGTGACCAGGAATGCTAGCTCCTTTGTGGGCAAATTTCTTCCAAAGGAAGAACGCACGACCGGGAGGACGATTCAACGCCACGCCGACTGATTCGTGCTTTGAGACCGTCTGCACAAACCAGACCCTTGATCACCCTGTACCACGCTCTTCACACACCCAGCAGCACGTGGTGAGGATTTGTGCCCTTTCTGTTCCAAGCCGTTATCCAATCCTATTCAGTTTCTTATACTCGGCAGACCTCTCGACAAGTGGCCTTGTCTCGTATTTTATCATTGACGACTGCCCTTGCCACGTCGTGACCATGAATTTCCCCGCTGATGCTCTGCTATACTCGTATTAAGTAAACATTTTGAGGAGGACGATCATCGTGCGGACCGTGACCTTTGCGAGCGACGCGCGCTCCTTGGCGGCTTTAGGCCAGGGGACGTGGAAAATGGGGATAAACCCTGAACACGCAAGCCAGGAAATTGCCATCTTGCAAGAAGGATTGACTCATGGCTTGCAGGTGATTGACACCGCGGCCATGTATGCAGACGGGGGCGCTGAGCAAATTGTGGGGCAAGCCATAAGAGGTCAGCGCGAACGCGCTTTTGTGGTCAGCAAGGTCTGGCCAACGCATGCAGATCGTGATGGGGTGCGGCATTCTCTAGAGGCATCGCTTAAGCGATTAGGCACCCCCTACTTAGATTTATTTCTCTTACATTGGCCCAGTGCTCGCGTACCCCTGAAAGAGACGATGCAGGCTATGGCGAACGCTTTCCACGAAGGCCAAGTCAAAGCCGTCGGGGTCAGTAATTTCTCTGTTGCCCTTATGGAACAAGCCCAAGATGCGTTGAGAGACGTGCCTTTAATTGCCAATCAGGTCGAATACAGTTTATTTGCTAGGGAGGCAGAGACCCGTGTCATTCCTTATTGCCAAGCGCATAACATAGTCGTCATGGCGTATTCTCCAGTCAAAAATCTCCAAGAAATAGGAACAGACCATCCGGGTTATCAACTTCTACACGAATTGGCAACCCAGTATCACACCAGCCCTTATACGGTGGCGCTCGCATGGGCAATTCGGTCCCCCCACGTGATAGCGATTCCGAAAACGGCAAATCCTGAACACCTTCACAGCAATGAGAAGGCGCTGACGCTCGAATTAAGCACGGCTGACCTTGACCGACTGGACGCCGTGTTTCCAGCCAGTGGCGAGGACATTGCGGTACAGTATATCTCCTAGCTCAAGACGCTCCCTCTGGGGGCTTGGTCATGGGCAGAGCCGATTAATTAAAAGAGCACCAGGAACAGGCTGTGCCCACCCGGTCATGACCGGGTGGAAGAGGGGGCGCGAAATGCCCAGCAAATAATCTCCAACGTGGCGGGGCCAATCATGACGCCCCATCATCTGGCCGCGCCTCGTCCCACCACCGTAGAAAAAGATCCATGGAACTACGCCTGACCCGCAGTTCTTGCGACCACTGGTTCAAACGTTCCCTGCCCTCTGGCGTAATTTGATAAAAGCGCTTGGGAGCGCCCTGCCCTTCCGTCACCCAAGAGGACGTCACCGCTCCCTGGCTTTCCAACTCACGCAATAGACGATAGACGCCGCCACTGTCAATGACCCAGACCAGCGGCAACTCATCTTGCAGCCGTTTCAAAATCGCTCCGCCATGGCTCGGCTGTTGATAAATAAAGAGCAGAATAAAGGCTTCTAAATGTTTTCCGGTTTGATATCGACGTCCCGGTTCCATTGCGTTCGTCACAACAATCCCTCTCATTCTCTTAGTTCAGCTGAGCCCTTGTTCTCATCAATCAAAACGCATCTTCTTGCAAAAGGTCACGCCCGACAATCAAGGTGTGAATCTCATACGTTCCTTCATAGGTGTCAACGGTCTCCAAATTGGCCGCATGGCGCATACTGTGATACTCTGTGCTAATCCCATTGCCGCCCAAAATTTCACGCGCCTGACGCGCAATCATTAAAGCGGCGCGGGCGTTATGGCGTTTCGCTAAAGAGACATGAGCATAGCGCAAGGTATGATCGGCGTATAAGTGCCCCAGTTGACGCGCCAACAATTGCATTGTCACTAATTGTGATTCCATATCCACAATATGGGCTTGCACGAGCTGTGTCGCCGCGATGGGTTTGCCAAACGCCACACGACTCTTAGCATACAAGGCGGCCTCGGTTAATGCATCAAGGGCCGCGCCGATTGTCCCCCACACAATACCGTAGCGCGCTTGGGTTAAACAGCTTAAGGGGGCTCCTAGCCCCCGGGCGTCGGGCAATTGATACGACTGCGGAATTTTGACATGATCCAAATATAATTCCGAGGTGGCTGACATGCGCATCGATGCTTTCGTGCGAATGGGTACGGCATGAAAACCCGGGGCATCCGTTGGGACAATGAAGCCCCGAACAATCCCCGCATCATCTTTAGCCCAAATGACCGCAATGTCGGCCAAATGGCCATTGGTAATCCATCGCTTCGCCCCCGAGATTACATAGAAATCCCCGTCTTTCGCAGCGCGAGTCGTCATCGCAGCCGGATCCGATCCGGCATCGGGCTCGGTGAGGCCAAAACACCCAATCAGTTCGCCCCGTGCCATTCGCGGCAAATAGGTGCGTTTTTGCTCTTCGGTCCCATACCGGTAAATCGCGTACATCGCCAGGCCGCCTTGTACTGAGGCAAATGAACGCAGTCCTGAATCACCCCGCTCCAATTCTTGCATCATGACGCCATAAGCTAAGGGCGATAAACCCGAACCCCCATAAGCTTCTGGTAGTGTCGGCCCCAGTACCCCTAATGTTCCTAATTGAGGGATCAAGTGACGCGGAAACTCTCCCGCCTGCCACCATTCTCCCGCATGAGGCATGACTTCGCGGTCGACAAAACGGCGGACGGTGTCTGCCACATCCACTTCTTCCTCAGTCCACGTATCTTTTAGGCGATAGAAATCTTCAATCTTTTCCATTATTTCCTGATTAGCCATTGTACAATGTCCTTTCTCCCCAATGTCCTGGTGCTTCTCTCGCCCTGACTTGTGGGCGCCTTGACCTTTCGTTAGGCCAAGGCGCCTGATTCCGCATACGGCGTTAACGCGCCTCTTCTTCCGACAATGCCGTCTCGAGCACGTCCAACGCTTCATCCAGCATATCCAAGGGGGTATTTAGCGGAGCCAAAAAGCGAATGTTGTTCCCATAGATCCCCGCCTTCAGCATAATCACGCCACGCTTGAGCGCGTTATGCAAAACCCGGTTGGTGAGCTCTGTAGCCGGTTCTTGCGTCTTAGGGTCGGTAACAAGCTCCATCGCGACCATCGCCCCTAAACCGCGTACATCTCCTATGACGGGGTGCCGCCCTTGCATGGCTTTCAAGCGCGCTTGCAAATGCTCCCCTTGCCGTACCGCTTGGTCCAACAGGTTTTCTTCTTCGAAGATATCTAACACTGCATTGCCCGCGGCAGTGGCCAGAGGATTGCCCACATAAGTCCCGCCAATTTGGGAATCTCCCGGACCATTCATAACTTCCGGTTTGCCCATCACCCCCGATAATGGGACGCCATCGGCAATTGACTTGGCCATGGTGAGCAGATCCGGGGTAATGCCGGCGTGCTCGGTCGCAAAGAATTTACCTGTGCGGCCAAATCCCGTTTGGACTTCATCCACGATTAATAGAATCCCATATTTTTCCGTAAAAGCGCGCAACCACGGCAGAAAGCTTTTCGGCGGGACGATAAAACCCCCTTCGCCCTGCACGGGTTCAACAATCACGGCCGCCACATCCTCCGGTGCCACTTGAATGGTCAACGCCTCTTCAATGGCCGCATAACAGGAGACATCGCACACATGATGGGGGTCACCATGACGGTTGGGACAGCGGTAGGGATACGGAAAGGGCACACGGTAGACTTCAGGAGCAAAGGGCCCCATGCCGGCCTTATATGGATGAACTTTGCTGGTTAACGTCATCGCCATCAATGTGCGTCCATGAAACGCCCGTTCGAAGGCGATTATGCCCTTACGGCGTGTATACGCCCGGGCGATTTTGACCGCGTTTTCCACCGCTTCAGCGCCGGAATTAAAGAAGACGGTCGTCGCCGGATGGCCTCCGGGAAAATGGGCATTAAGACGTTCGGCAAGACGGACATAGCTTTCATAAGGCACGACCGTAAAGTCTGTATGTAAAAATCGGTCCACTTGCTCATGCAGCGCTTTTCGCACTTTGTCATGGGTATGGCCCACATTGAGAACCCCCACCCCCCCTGTGAGGTCAATGAAGGTATTGCCATCAATATCGGTTAACAAGCTACCATGGGCGTGATCCACCACGAGTGGGGCATAAACGGATGTCGCCCTTGGGGTCGCTTGCGGAATGCGGTCTAGTACGGCCGCTGATTTGGGACCAGGAACGGTTGTTTTCAAGGCGATATATTTGGTTGTCGCTGCCATAAACGTCCTCCTCTAGTGCGTTGGTCCTCAGTCATCAATCTGAGCCCGTTGCAACTTTCCACTAAAATCGACATAGACGGCTTTCCACTCGCTAAAAAAGTCCAAAGCCGCAGTTCCGGCTTCCCGGTGCCCATTACCGGTCCCCCGTGTTCCTCCAAAGGGCAGATGAATCTCCGCGCCCGTTGTACCGGCATTGATATACACTATGCCGGTCGCAAGGTCTCTGATTGCCTGAAACGTCCGATTGACATTCTGCGTAAATATTGACGAACTCAGGCCATAGGTGACTTGATTGTTCGCGGCAATCGCTTCTTCTAGTGAACGGACACGAATCATAGATAACACGGGCCCAAAAATTTCCTCTTGAGCGATTCTCATGTCCATCGTGACGTCCGTAAAGAGCGTGGGCAAATAAAAATTTCCCCCTTGCAATGCGGGATCAGCCGCTATTTGCCCACCGATTTCTAGATGAGCTCCTTCATCTTGGCCAATTTTTACATAACGATGAACTTTTTCCAAGGCTTGGCGATTAATCAAAGGTCCTACATCAGTTTGTTGATCTAATCCACTTCCGAGCTTGAGCGTAGCAATCCGTTCCTTTAAACGGTCACGCAGAGCACCATAAACGGCTTCATGGACAATCAACCGTGAACACGCAGTGCATCGTTGGCCTGTGGTGCCAAATGCACTCCAGATAATGCCGTCTACAGCCAAGTCTAAGTCGGCATCGTCCATGACAATAATGGCATTTTTCCCACCCAACTCCAAAGATACCCGTTTAAGTCCCGCCCCAGCCACTTGAGCGACGTGACGCCCCGTCTCATTCGACCCCGTAAACGAAATTAACGCCACGTCGGGGTGGGTAATCAGCGTTTCGCCGACTTCCTGGCCGGAGCCAAATACCAAATTCACCACCCCATCAGGGACCCCGGCTTCTTGCAAAATTTTCACTAAATGATACGCCAAATGCGGAGTTTCCGAGGCAGGCTTGAACACGACCGTGTTCCCTGCCACGAGGGCCGGGAACATTTTCCACGTCGGAATCGCCATAGGAAAGTTCCAAGGGGTGATAATCCCCGCAACCCCAATGGGATCGCGCACGGCCATCGCGAACTTGTCGGGTAACTCTGACGGCGTGGTGTAGCCAAAGCTTCGGCGGCCTTCTCCGGCCATATAAAAGGCCATGTCGATGCCTTCTTGCACATCACCCATGGCCTCTACCTGAACTTTTCCCATTTCCCGCGTCATATCCCGAGCCAAGTCCATTTTGCGGTCCATTAAGATTTGTCCCACACGGAACAAGATCTCCCCGCGCTTAGGGGCGGGAACGAGCCGCCACGTTTTAAACGCGCGTTTGGCCGCGGCAATCGCACGTTCCGTATCCTCCCGGCTCGAACGCGGCACTTCAAGCAATACCTCGCCGGTTGCCGGATCATAGTCTTCTTGAAAGATTCCGTTTGTTGGTGCGACCCATTGCCCATCAATGAAGTTCAGCAAGCGCATCCACTTTGCCCTCCTTAATATACGGACGAAACGTCTTGCTCCTGGGGCTCTATTCCATCGCCCCGTTTCCAGTATACTGAACTTCTATGTCCGCGGGGCGATTTTTGCCACGCCTCAGGTGTTTCCACAAAAATGGATAGGCTAAGCGGGGGTATGGGCTCATCCGCCTCTGGATTGCGTCGCGAATTAACCTTTGATATAATTTCATTTAACTTTAGTACATCTCAGAGGTGGTCGTTCTTGGTTCATCATTTGTCTTCAGATCGCGTGGAAAGTATGGCGCGCAATGGACAAGCCATTGTAGTGGATGTACGCGAAAGCAGCGAATATCGTGCCGGACACATTCCTCGTTCGCGCCACATCCCTTTGAGCCAATTGGTTCATCGCTTGAAAGAAGTCAGTAAGTCCCATACGGTCATTGTTGTTTGCCAAAGCGGAAGTCGGTCTGCGCGCGCTTGTGAACTCCTTAGTCAAGCAGGCTATACGAAAGTCTTCAATCTTTCGGGCGGCATGGCCAATTGGAAAGGCCCTGTGGAACGCTAACCCGTCATTTAGGCGCACAAGGATCAACGCATTATCCGCCGATCTTTGTGCGCTTATGTTTACGACAACGCGAGATAGTTTTCAATATCTTGCCCTGACACAGCCCCATGAGCCAAGCGGACAACACTCGCCCCTGTCGCGAAAAATTCGGTATTGTATGCCGGGACTTCAACTTGGCCGTTTTCTTCATACGGATAGAACGTACCATCAATGGTTACCCCGCTGTCGTATAGACTGCCGCGGGAAAATATGATTTCGGTTTCTTCCACCGTATAGTCAACTTTGACGCCCACCAAACCATCCACGCCGTGGTGTTGGGTGGCATCTTGGCGCATTTTCCGCAAAGCAAGGGAGCGGCTATCCATTAATTTTCGGCTCACACTGGTAAATTCTTGATTGTACCAACTTTGCCCGATGCCGTACTTAGTTGAAAAACCGACGGGCATGCAGTGCCAGTGATATCCTAAGGCCATTCCAACTGGCAACCATCCTTGGCGCAAGAGCTTATAGGTTTCTTCCCCTGACAGTGGACTAATCAACGGATGGCTAGGCGGCTTCACATGGGCAAAGCGCACGGCGGTCCCTAAGATAGTAAAGGAGACGATAGTGCCCTCACGGTGAAAACGATAACGCGCGTTGAGGACTGCGTGAGCTCCCACGGTGGTTGCTTCCATCGACAGACGGGTTAACGCGTCGTCCTTGGCCCGGTAATACGCCCGAACCAAGTTCGAAGCATCCATGTTGCTATCGAGAAAAATGTGTCCTTGACTGTCGGTTGATGCATGAAAATAACAAGCACCACTGACCTGTGCAACGGGCTCCAACTGCAAGTGCTCCGTCAGATAAAAGTCAGGGGCCGAATACGTACTCATCCAAGGCAGTTGCTTATGCACCGTCTTGTTCAGGCGTTCTTTTGCCTTACGGGGCAAATCACCCGCCGCCAACGCCTCTTGATCAGCCTCGACGTCCGCTAAGCTTTGGCTTTCATAGGTCACGGACGGTACAGAAGCCTCAGACGTTCTGCCTATAGGCGGTTTCGGGGGTCTACGAAATAGCGGCATAACCTGCTCCTTTCATCGATAATCGCCTAACCATTCGTATCATTCATCGGCAACACGAGACCTGGGGCTTTAATCGCGGTCTCTTGAAATTTGACAACGGCCGTACCTACCGCGAAAAATTCAATAATGTGCGAATCCCAACTGTGATTGTTCTCATCAAGATGGACGCCAACAATACCCTGCGCCTGCAAATCTGCGGCTTCAAGCTGCATGCGCTCCATGGCCCGTTCCCGTGCATCATAAAGGCCTTGCGTATACGGCAGCAGTTCGCGGTTTTGGCCCATCTGACGAATGCTCGCCAACGCTCCTTGATGGGCGACATGATACACGCACGAACCCATCACTAAGCTAACCGGCCGATACCCCGCTTGCATGAGTAAATAAAAATCTTGGCCGGATAAATCGGAGGTAAACGGCTTATTTTTTATTGTCCGGTGGCTTGTTCCATCCTTAGCGCGTACCGCCGTGCCCACCGCTACAAATTCTGCGACGTGTTGGCCCCATTCTTTGTGACTTACCTGCAAACGCACCCCAATAATCCCATCAGCCTTTAAGGCATCCGCTTCTTCTTCCATACGGCTCATCGCCAGCTCACGGGCATTGTACATGGCTTGCGACAGAACCGTCATTTCTTGGTTTTTGGTCCAGTTTGCTTGTTGATAGCCGATATGGTAGATCGACGATCCCATGACAAGCCCTAACGGGGTAAATCCTGCTTCTTCCACTAAGACAAATTCATTCACGCTTAAATCGCTCGTAAAAACAAAGTGCCCACTATCTTGTTGTAAGCGGGTTAAAGCATCTTGTGGGATATCTGGAAATTCCGGCATGAATTTCATCGACTCGCAATACGGACGTCGTCCGCATCAACGGAGTCTGCCCCCTTTCTAGTGACTGATTTCCTCCAGTATACCAAACGCCACGAGCGAATCCGTGTTGAAGCGTGTGCTATACTAAATATGCTAAGAACCCGGTCGAAAAGCCAGGCACAGGGAGTTTAGAATGTACAAATCTCTTGGCCTGATATGAGCTAGGTACGGGGCGCTTCACATTCTCACGTAAGGCGGGACAAACGATGCCAGATCCAATTGAAACCGTAGAAGGTTGGTATGCACTGCATGATTTTCGCCAGATTGACCGTACCGTGTGGGCGAAATGGTCACCAGAGGAGCAGAAAGAGAGTCTTGCAGAATTTCGTCAAATCCTCACATACTGGAACCAAGTCGAGGACACCCGCCAGGGTAGCACGGGCAGCTATCAAATTATTGGGCATAAGGCGGATCTGTTGTTTTTAAACATGCGCCCATCGATGGACGAGTTAGCCGAGATTGAGCTGGCCGTCGATCAGTCGCGCTTAGGCCAAGTTCTACGCAAGCCCTATTCCTATTTCTCGGTGGTAGAACTGAGCAAATATCTTGTCAAATCTGAGCGCGATTTGACGGAACTACCCGGTACCAAAGAGCGCCTCTACCCGATTTTACCGAAAACCCACTACGTGTGCTTTTATCCGATGAATAAGCGGCGCGAAGGACAGGATAATTGGTATTCCCTCACCAAAGAACAGCGGCGTGAGATCATGAAAGGACATGGGATTATCGGGCATAAGTATGCTGACCGGGTCACTCAGATCATCACAGGCTCACAAGGGCTTGATGACTGGGAATGGGGGGTCACGCTTTATGCTGACGACACCTTGGACTTCAAGAAACTGATCTACGAAATGCGGTTTGATGAAGCCAGCGCGCGGTTTGCAGAATTCGGCCCCTTTCTCGTTGGACGGCGCATGACCACAGCCGATTTTCTACGCTGTTTTGCATAATCTCTCTTTCGATTGAGGAGATTTATGCGTGTATTCAACGTCTTGCCGTTATTATATCCCCTGCTCTCTTTCTCCGTTAGAAGACAGTAGGGGATATTTTATAGGTTATGGTGCTCAAGGCGACAATGATTGTAGTGGAACCGCCAATTTTCTCAAAAATGGTTGAGCTTCGTATCGAGACTATGCTAGCATGTAAACATCTTTCTCAGGAGTGTGCCATCTAATGAACAAGGGACTCATTCATCGCTACCACCCGTGGTTAGGACTACCTGATCTGACCCCCGTGACGTTAGGAGAAGGCTCCACCCCCATGGTCCATTGGGCGGATTGGGGTCCGCATCATATTTGGTTAAAGTTAGAAGGTTGCAATCCCACCGGGTCATTTAAAGACCGTGGCATGACCGTGGCGGTCAGTCAAGCGAAATATGAAGGGGCCACGGCGGTTATCTGCGCCTCGACGGGAAACACCGCGGCATCAGCGGCAGCTTATGCGGGGCGCGGTGGTTTAAAAGCTTTTGTTGTGGTGCCTCATGGCCAAGTGGCACTGCAAAAAATGATTCAAGCCAGCGCCTATGGAGCCATTATCTTGGCGGTTGAAGGCAATTTCGATCAAGCCCTCAGTGCTGTCCGTCACGTTGCAGAATCTGAACAATGGATTGCCTTGGTAAATTCTGTAAATCCATGGCGGCTTCGCGGGCAAGAAACGGGAGCATACGAGATTCTTGATGACCTTGGGCATGCGCCCGCTGGGTTTGTCCTACCGGTTGGCAATGCGGGCAATATTTCCGCTTATTTTCATGGATTCCGTAGACGCGGTGAGGGATTGCCGCAAATGTTCGGGATCCAGGCGCAAGGCGCTGACCCCTTAGTGCAAGGCCATGATTTGGACAACGTATCGACTGTCGCCTCCGCCATTCGCATCGGTAAGCCGGCTAGTGCTCATCTCGCCCGAGAAGCCGTTGCGACGACACGGGGACAGTTCCGATCTGTTTCTGATGACGCCATCTTGCAGGCGCAAAAAGAATTGGCTCATGGCGGTGTGTTTGTCGAACCGGCTTCCGCTGCCGCCTATGCCGGGCTCAAAATGTTATATCAAGAAGGGCGGCTTCCCGAAGGAGATATTGTGGCCATTTTGACAGGCAATGGCTTGAAGGATTCCGCCACAGCAGGACTGTGGGCAGCCGTTGAACCCCAAGTGGTGTCCAGCAACGAATTGCTGAACGCTATTGCAGACTTAATGACGCCCTAGGAGAGTGAGACTGTGCTTGAAGTGCGCGTGCCCGCTACGAGCGCCAACCTTGGATCCGGCTTAGACAGTCTCGGTCTCGCCTTATCTTTGGAGTTAACGCTCACATATCACCCAAGTTCTTCCCTTCATATTTTCACTGAAGGCGAAGGGGCAGACGAGCTACCGACTGACGAAAGCAATTTAATCTGGTCCTGTGCTACTAAGTTGTACGAAGAGATGACGGGCGAGCCGTTACCGTCTGGCGTCGTCCGCGTGACCAATCACATTCCTGTCAGTCGAGGATTAGGATCCAGTGCGGCGGCCGTTGTGGCCGGGTTATTGCTTGGCAATGCGCTATTGCCCCATCCCCTAGGTCGTGCAGCTCTCTTGGAACGTGCTACGGCATTAGAAGGCCACCCGGATAATGTTGCCGCAGCCCTATATGGCGGCTTTGTTTTAGTTTATCGCAATCGCCATCATCAATTAGCGGTCAGCCAATATGCTCCCCCGCCGTTAATCAGTTTATTAGCGATTCCTAGCTATCCCGTGCCCACGAAAGATTCCCGCGCCATCCTTCCATCTCATGTTGCGCGCGACGACGCGATTTTCAATGCCCAACGGGTAGGGCTATGGGTTCATGCCATGGCCAGTCGCGACTGGTCCCTGCTGCGTGACGCGGCTGAGGATCGATTGCATCAACCCTACCGTACCCAGTTGGTGGCGGGGCTTGACGACCTGATTCAAACCAGTTACGCCCATGGCGCTTATTCTGCCACGTTATCAGGATCAGGCCCCACAATTTTAGCGTTGGTGCCGCCTGACAACGTCTCAGACGTAGAATCCGCATGGACGGCGTTAGCCATCCACTATGACTGGCCCCTTCAGGTGGTGCGCAGTTCTCCAGTTGCTGACGCGGCATCGGTCAAGTTTCACTCTCCATCCAATGCCGCAAGCGACGGGTAACAGGCTCCCCCGATTGCGGCACCGCATACCATGCGGCGCCGACCGTACGTTGGTAGACTTCTGGATTTTGCAGCGCCTCGACATGGCGCAACCAATCCTCGGGTTGTGTTGCCACATGAATGCCTCGTTGAATGGTCTGCGGCAATGCCATGATCCCTGTAGGACTGCAAATGACGGGTCGACCAAAGCCTATCGCTTCAAGAATTTTATTTTGTGTTCCCGTGCCTAGTTCAACGGGACTGAGGCTAATGCCGGTTTGACGGTAGATCTCTTGAAGATTGGGCACATAGCCATAGGCTATAATCCCCTCCCCCCGAATGCGTTCGCTCCCGCATCCGACCACATGCAAGCGGTATTGATGGCGAGCCAAGTGGGGCCAAACTGTGCGTAAAAAGCGCTGCAATCCTGTGCGATTGGGCAGATAGGCAAGGTTGCCCACAAAGAGTAGATCACGGGGATTTCCTGGCGGTAGCAAGATTTTCTCCCGTACGGCATTAGCGACCACTTGGGCTGTGACCCCGTGCTCCTTGAGCCATTGCGCATCTTGCCAACCACTCACCCACACATCATCAAAACGCTTGGCCCACGCGACTTCTGCGGCCTCAATTCCGTGCAAGATCCACTGCCGCAAGCGGCCAACATGGGCCTGCTCCAGACGATGGCGAAACAAACCCAAACTATCGGTCAAATCCAAAATGCGGTGGCGGCCCCCAATGAGTGAAGCAAATGGGGCTGTTCGTAACTGAAAGGCTATCACCACATCATAGGCCGTGGTGGGTGGATTTCGCGGCGCGTAATACGCACGTGCCCAGTATAGCGACCGTGTCTGCCACCACGCCTGCATCTGGTGACGCACGTCATAGGTAGGCGTTAGACGCCAGTGATCCACAGACCCCAACGCTTGGGCGCCTTGAATCAGATTATCCAATCGGAGGCGATCCCCTTGAGCCGGCCCCATCAAATCAATCGTCGAGATAATCAAGGTTTTCATGCGCGTCGTGTCTCCGCCTGTAATAAGACCGCTTCCGTATTCCTGAGTTGGTGCTCCAACGTATAGTGTTCGGCAATGACGGTCTGTGACCTTTGCGCAATCGCCGCATAATGATGGGCCACATATTGCACAGCACGAACCATTGCCGCCGCATCGCCAACTGGAAATAGCAAAGCACCATCAATCGCCGTCATCAAATCGGGCAATCCTCCCACCGGCGTAGAAACCACGGGGATTCCCCGAGCTAACGCGTCTAAAACGGTATAGGGCAATCCTTCTTTAAAAGACGGTTGCACCAACACATCAATTTCCCTAAAAAACTCTTCCGGATTGTCAATCCAGCCCCGCCACGACACCTGCGGGCATGCCTCCACGGCCTCGGTCACAAGAGCGCGTAAGGCGCCGTCCCCCGCTATCATCCAGGTCCATTGGGGATTCATGCGTGCAGCGGTTAAAAACGTCGGCAAGCCCTTCTCTGCAGAAAATCGTCCAAGAAAGCCAATTCTCAACCGGTCGGGGAGGGTGGGTTGATGCCCCGTTTGCACGGTAACTCCGTTTGGAATATACGCCACCAAGGTTTTAGGCGCTACACGCCGGACAAACGCTTCGTCATACCGGGTCATAACAATCACCGCCGCACTGTGCCGACTTCCCCACGTCTCTAAGACCCGGTAGAGCCACCGACTACGTGGTGAGCGCATCGGATCCGTAAAGACCATCCCATGCGCTGTGTAGATGACAGGCACTCCTAAGCGCATACCCGCTCTGCGCGCTAAAATGCCTGCCTTCGAGCTATGGGCATGCACGACGGCTGGTCGAAGATCCCGAATAACCCGGGTCAAATCGCGCAAGGCCACCAGATCGTGCCCCGATATCGCCCGGCGCATGGGCGGCATATAGTGCACCGTGGCGACATGTTCCACGCGTTGGCTAAGCCAGTCCCCTCCACCGTGCACAACATGCACGTCATGGCCGCGATCTGCAAGATATAACGTCAGTTCTGCCACATGACGTTGTGCACCACCGGCCTCCCCTCCCGTGATGACTTCCACTATTCGCATGGAACCCTCCTGTCTTGCTATCTCTCGTATTATACAGAATTGTGGCAGAGTCGGTGGAATCGGGAACGATACGGCCTTGTCAGAATCTATCCACGGAATAGCGGAGGATTCTGCCGTTTTAAAGCCCAGGGCACATTTCTTTTCGAAACACTTTCAGTACCTCTCACAAAATTATTTAGAAGATCTCACAAATTTGTCGGCAAAGCCTCTTGGAAGCTCGCGCACATCGTGCTATCCTAAGAATTAAGTTATTCTCATGGAAGTTTATTCGAATCAAGGCATTGCACAGCTCGATTCCGTCGTTGTTACTCACGCAACACCTGTGGTTACCTTGACGCTGATACCCTAGTTTTTCAATGCGAAGAGGTCGTCCTCAACGATATTATTCTTTCGATTATCACTTTTTAAGTATTTTATGCATAAACTTTCATTTTATTGATTATTTGCCATCCGGCGATTTTTTTAGAAAGAAGGCGGATTGATGATGGAAAACTCCCTACAGGCGCTTCGCTATATCGGCATCGAACACGATGCCTGTGCTATTTACGCAGCCATTTCGAAGAAACCTACAGGTGTCGGCACCCAAAGCGTGGCGCTGTGGAAAGTTGGTGTGGAGTCGCTCCGCCAAATGGATCACCGGGCCGGTTGGATTGATGGACGCAGTGACGGTATGGGCCTTTTAGTGGACATTCCGCGCGCGTTATGGGCACAACGATTGTCCGAACATGATATCCCTCTTTCTCCGTTTACCGAAAACTTTTGGATTTTCCAAGTCGTGACGCCGATGACGCAGCGGCGCGACAGCCTTCACACATTAGGTCATGCGCTGATAGGAACGCCGTTTCGGCGTCTTTTATCACACCTGGAGTTAACAGATAATGGGCAAGCATTGGATTCTCATGCCTTATGGCTTGATGACGCGAGTGTGAACCCCCAAGAGATTTACCGCACCCTCGAAGCTCTCGAACGAGCCTTCCCTGGGCGCATCGCTTCGTTTAGTAATACGCATATTGTCTTGAAAGTCACGCAAGGGCCCGAAGCGTTAGAACGGGTCTTAGGAGATCAAACATCTTCCGCGTTTCAGCCCCGCGTCGTCATTGGTCATAACCGGTTTTCCACAAACACTGCCACGGATTTGTCGCGCGTGCAACCCTTTTTAGGTCTAGCCCACAATGGCGAAATTGACACCATCGACCGCCTCCAGCGCGAAATGGCGGCGCATGGAATCCAGACCATTCCGGACGGGAGTGATTCGCAAAATCTTGACCGCCTTATTACCGCACTGGTTTGGCGAGATGGGTTAGGCCACGCCGAAGCCGTTCGTACGGCCATCAGCCCCTCCCCGGCTGTCATCGCAGCGTTGCCCGAAGCCGAACAGGCGCTGTGGAACAAGCTTCATAGCATTTGGGGACCCTATGCGCAAGGTCCGGCCGCTATCGTTCACCGAATGGGCAATTCGGTCGTCGCCGCGGTCGATGCCTTAGGTCTTCGGCCGTTGTGGATCTTAGAAACTGCAGATGCTTATATTCTCTCATCCGAGCCCGGTATCACTTCCCCTGACCAATGGATTGCAGAACCACAAGTAATAGGGCCGGGACAAATGGTGGCCTTTGAATGGGATGCCACCAGCGAGGTTCGGCGTATTGAGCAACACGCCGTGATGGACCGATTGGCCACGCGTATTACGGGTCCCGAACCGTTATCATGGTCGCGGTCGTCGTCTTCCGTGAGTCCTCAATATCCGGTATGGTGGTTTCGGATGAACGGTTGGCATAAAGATGACGAACAACTCGTGCATACCTTTGCTCAAGAAGGCCGTGAACCCATTGGATCCTTGGGCTTTGATGGACCGTTGGCGCCTTTTTCAGAGTCCGTGGTGAATATCAGTGACTTCTTGCAAGAGACCGTCGCGGTTGTGACCAATCCCGCATTAGATCGTGAACGGGAATCGGAACACTTTTCCTTGCGCACCTATTTAGGCAAGCGTCCCGCATGGAGCAAGCAAATCAGCCCGTCCGTCATTCCGCTGACCTTGGAGTCGCCCTGGCTCAATGACGAGGACGTGACGGCCATTACTCAACACTTTGAGGGGTTTGTTGCAACTCTACCGCTCACACTGGCTTTGGACGCGGACGAATTGCCCACGTGTCAACTTCTCGCAGCAGCCGCAGTCCAAGCGGTCCGTGATGGCGCAGAACTCCTCCTTTTTGACGACAGTGATGCGGCCAAGACGCCAGGAACCCTTGGCTTAGACCCCGCCCTGGCCATCGCCGCCGTCGACCAAGCTTTGATTGACGCAGGGTTGCGACGGAACACGGGTATTGTGGTACGCTCGGCCATGATTCGCAACCTTCACGATGGGGCTGTACTCCTAGGGCTCGGCGCCAATGCTCTAGATCCCTATTTGATGTGGAGTGTGGCGGGCCCGGAGCAGTTTATCAAAACACGCACGGTGATGGATCATGGTCTCGAAAAAGTGATATCGACCATGGGCATTCACGAATTGGCAGGCTATGGCCGTGTATTCTCGGCTATCGGCTTGCCCGATCCCGTAGCTAATGTGCTTCAGGTCCGTTCGTTTGCCGCCAGCCCCTATGACTCGTGGTTAGACCACCGCCGCCAACAACAACAAGAGCGCAACATGTGGCGGGATGCGTCCACGCGCCTCATGCCCATCCCGCGGGCCACTAACTATGTCTTTAAGGCGGTTAAAAAATTAATCGCTGGATCGATTGACATTGCGACCTATGAAGAGGAAATGCGGCACAACGAGGCGAAACACCCGATCGCGCTACGGCAAACACTATCTTTTCGGACCGAACGCGCCTTACATGCTGACACGCCCGTCTCTTTAGAAGTTGGTGAACATTCGTTACCCTTTGTGATTTCCTCTATGTCTTTCGGGTCTCAGGGGGAGACTGCTTTCCGAGCCTATGCCGAAGCGGGCAAGCGTCTCAATATGCTGTCTATGAACGGTGAAGGTGGAGAAATTCCCGATATGATTGGGCAGTACTACCATTGGCGAGGTCACCAAGTTGCTTCAGGGCGCTTTGGCATTAACACCACGTTGTTGAATGGAGCACGCTACGCGGAAATCAAAATCGGACAAGGCGCAAAACCAGGCGAAGGTGGGCATTTGCCCGGGAAAAAGGTATCCGCCAAAGTCGCCGAAGCCCGCAGTGCCATGCCCGGGGTTGATCTCATTTCACCTAGCAACAACCACGATCTCTATTCGATTGAAGATCTGAAGGAGCTAATCGATGAACTGAAAGAAGCCAATCCTGAATTGCTCGTCGTGGTCAAAGTGCCGGTGGTGCCCAACATTGGGACCATCGCAATCGGCATCGTCAAGGCCGGAGCTGATGTCATCAATTTGTCAGGCTTTGATGGAGGCACCGGCGCGGCGCGTATGCATGCACTGCGGCACGTAGGGCTTCCTGCGGATATTGGCGTGCCCTTGACCCATACCGCTTTGACTCTGGCGGGCCTTCGCGACCGGGTTGAACTGTGGGCCGACGGCGGTCTTCGGAGCGCCGCCGACGTCGTGCGCATGATATTATTAGGGGCTAATCGGGTGGGTTTTGGAACCATTAGTATGATGGCGCTAGGGTGCACGATTTGCCGAGGATGCCAGCTTGATACCTGCCATGTGGGGATTACGACGCAGATTGAATCCATAGAAGAAGCGCAAATGCGGGGACTCAAACGGTTTATTCCCCAAGAACTAGATGCTGCGGTGAACGCGCTGGTGAGCTTTTACAGTCAACTAGGCGACGGCGTCCGCATGCACCTGCGCAAATTAGGCTTTACTAGCGTACAAGACGCTGTGGGTCAGTCGGGATTGCTTCAGCAGTCCGCCTTCAATGCGGTATTAGGCTATGAAACCTTTATTGAAGAGCTGGGTGACCTTATCCAACAAGATGAATACGGGGTGCAAAATAGCCAAGCCGTAGGCCTCTCCGCAAAGGGCGCCGTCCGTCTGCGCAATAGCCGTTCCATTGGGACTAATGTCTCTGGCCAACGTATTCGCTATAAGGACATCAAAACCCCGATACTGAATCCGGTTGAGCGTGTCGCGGGTCAAGGGTTTGGGGCGTTTCTTAGCCATGGCGTGCATCTGATTGCTCACGGCGGTGCACAAGATGGCGTGGGCAAAGGCGCGTCGGGAGGATTAATCGCCGTCGTCAAAGCTCCCAATCAAGACGGTGTTTTCTATGGCGGACATGTCGGCAAAAGTATGGCGTATGGAGCTCAAGGCGGGCTATTTATCGTCCAGGGAGGAGCCGACGCGCGGGCCGGAATTCGCTTAGCGGGTGCTGATATCGTAATTCTCGCCCAAGGTATTCCGACGCCTAAAGATGCGGCATCCTTGTGGGATAGCGCGGCGATTAAAGGGTTTGGCTTTGAATATATGACCCGCGGCCGTGGTCTCGTGCTGGGAGATCCAGGACCGTGGCTTGCATCCGGAATGACGGGCGGTGTCATTTATGTCAAGCACTCCCCCGAAGACGGCTTAACGGTAGACTTCTTGCGAAGCCGGTTGGCGGAGTCAGCCAAGGTGTCCATCGTGCCGTTAAGCGCACCGGATATTACGGCCGTTCGCGACCTGCTCACGCCCGCATTGCAAGTATTGCGAACCACCAATCAAGAGGACGCTGCAGACGCTTTGCAGCGCATCTGGGATACACCCGATGCGGCATTCGTCAAAATTGTTCCGTCTTCTGAGCAAGTCGATCCTAGCTTGTCAACCGAATGAGTGAGGAAGCCCGAAGGCCGCTAAACATTTAGCGGCCTTCGGGTCGTATGGTGGCACATAAGGCATCAATCACTTCAGGATTTTCAAGACCGGTAATGTCCCCCTTCACTTCGCCGGAAAGTAGTATCTCTTTGAGAAGTCGACGCACAATCTTTCCGCTCCGCGTTTTCGGCATCGCATCGACGACAAAAACTTGAGCAGGTTTAGCAATAGCTCCGATGTTTTCGGCAATCTGTTCGGTGACACGATGCGTCCACTCATCTGCCGTGATAGTCGCTTGCCGTGTCGTAATGAAAGCCACAGGAACCTGTCCCTTGACGGCGTCGTCAACGCCAATAACGGCGGATTCGGCTACTCCGTCGAGATCTAATATGGCGCTTTCCATCTCCATGGTCGAGAGGCGGTGCGCGGCCACATTAATGACATCATCCACACGTCCTAAAATCCACAATTGCTCGTCCCGGTCTTGGACCGCGCTGTCAAATGTCGTGTACTGACCAGGAAATTGGGAAAAATACTGCGTGGTAAAGCGTTCGGGGTCATGCCAAATCGTTCGCGCTAAGGCGGGAAACGGAGCCGTTATCGTTAAAATACCTGTCCCATTGGTCGCCACAGGCTGACCTTTTGCATCCACAATCGCATAGGAATGCCCAGGCAAGGCACAGCCGCATGATCCGGGTTTTAACGGCGTCACCCCCGCCACAGAGGACACCCACGCACTGCCCGTTTCACTTTGTCCATAGGTATTGTTGATATCGACCTGACCGGCTCCGACGTGACGCTGCACCCACTGCCAGGTGGCGGGGTCTAGGGGCTCTCCGACCAACCCAATGAGCTCGAGGGGCGACAAATCATACGCCGCCGGTAGGTCTGGACCATACCGTGCCAGCATACGCAACCACGTCGGCGCGGTAAAAATCTTGGTCACCCGGTGTTCTGCCATAATTTGATAGAAGGTGGACGGGTTCGGGTAATCCATTGCCCCTTCATACACGATGGCGGTCACTCCGTGGGCCAGGCCCCCCACCAATTCAAAAATGGGGAACGTTAACCATCCGGTATCTGCCGTGCACCAGTACACATCCTCTGGCCGGATATCCAAAGAATAGCGCACATTGTGATACGTTCCCACCAAAAAGCCGACGCCTGAGTGCACGAGGCCCTTTGGCCTGGACGTGGTGCCCGACGTATAAATAATGAAGCCCGGCTCGTTCGCTTCCACGGGCACAGGATCTGCTAAAGGTGTATTGTCGTTAAACGCCTCGTGCCAATAGATATCACGCGGCGCACGCATCGTCACGTCTTGACCTGTACGCCTTATTACCACGACATGTTCAATGCTCGGCAAACGGTCAATCACCTTATCGAGTGCAGCCTTTAAAGGCACCACGCGTCCACGCCGGAAGGTGCCATCTGCGGTAACGACAACGCGTGGCTGGGTATCAATCAGCCGGTCAAACAAAGCCTCGGGGGAAAAACCAGAAAAAACAATGTTGTAAATTGCCCCAATGCGGTAGCAGGCATGAACGGCCGCGAAGGTTTCGAGCAAATTCGGTAAAAAGATCGCCACGACATCCCCTTTGCCCACGCCCATGGCCTTAAGGCTCGTGGCAAAGCGAGCCGTCTCGGAGAGTAGCTGTTGATAGGTCCATTCGCGCCGTTCCCCCGTTTCACTTCGCCAAATCAACGCGGTTTTCGCCCCATTCGCTCGGGCATGCCGGTCGATACAATTGACGGACACATTGGTCGTGCCGCCGCTAAAGAAGCGAAAGTCGGGCAAGCTGCCCTCCATATCTACCTGCCATGGCTCCATCCATTCCAGTTCATGGGCCACCTTTGCCCAATATTGGCCAAGATTCTCAATCGACTGTTGGTATAACACCCGGTACTCGTCCATGGTCTTTATGGGCATGAGACCAGATGGCTGATAATGCGGGGCAATCAGAGGGACATCACCCAGTGCAAATTCACTCATGACAACGATCACTCCCTGCCTTTTTATTCTTATAATTCTCTCATTATACACTTTCCGCACAGTTAAGAGAGGGCCAAGTCATCCTCAACCGGAGCTTTCCGCGCTGAACCCAATCCGTTGGTCTTTGATCCCACAGGGTGCTCCTCCATTCCCCACACCGCCCGTCTGTAAAGCGTTCACGAGGAAAATTAGGCACCATGCCTAACCTCCGGCGGCGGCAGTGCGTACAATTGATAAAACGCAAGCGTTATGGCATCATTAACGTATGGTAGACGTTTTCAGCAGCAAACCGCATTCAGGGGGAAGTCATTGTGCAAAAGATTGTCGTGGTCGGAGGCGGGTATGCCGGTCTAGGAGCATTAGGCGCGCTACGTGATCTCCCAGAGACCGAACTCATCTTAGTTGAACCGGGAGAAGGACATCAGCTCATACCCGAGCTGCCAGAAGCTTTAGCAAAACACGACACCGTGGACCATCACGTGATGCCGTATAGTGAACTATTAAAAGAAGTGGCGGTCTCACGGCTTCCCTATTTTGCGGTCGGTTTGGATACCCATAATAAAACGGTGTTACTCCAAGATCATGATCCCGTGCAGTACGACTGGCTCGTGTTAGCGCCAGGTTCAGAACCTTCTCTGCCCCCGATTCCGGGACTTCGTGAGGTGGCGCACACGTTGCGCGACGGTCATGATGCCCGAGGCATAAAAGATGCTTTGCGCTACGCCAAAGACCAACGGGTCGCGGTCATCGGTGGGGGGTTGACCGGGGTTGAAGTTGCGGGCATGTTGGCCATTGACCACGATGTGATTCTTGTCGAAGGATTTAGCCGACTACTTCCGGCCTTAGGCATTGGCTTATCCACGTATGCCTATAAACGCCTGATTGCTGCGGGTGTCACCGTCGTCATGGGCCAAAAGCTCGTACGCGTCACAGACACGCATATTGAACTAGAAAAAGACCATTATGGGTATGATATTCTTATCTGGGCAGGTGGCATTACGCCACCCGCGTGGATTCGCCAAAGCGGATTGCCGGTGGATAGTCGGGGATATCCAGTGGCAGACGGTTATGGGGAAGTACTACCCCAAGTCTTTGTCGCCGGTGATTTATGGCACGTGGTTGTGGATGGAGAAGATATCCCTGCAACCGCACAATTAGCAGCCCTAGCCGGCAACTTCGTCGGACAGACGATTGCGAGCCGTTTGACCAAAGGCCAACCCGGCCCCGAATTCCGCCCTCATTTGCGTGGTATGCTCATATCCCTTGACGAAGGTCAAGGGGTCGGGTGGGTATTACATGGTGGTATTCCGGTTCGCGGCTTTAGTGCACGAACGCTCAAGAACTATTCTTTTCAACAATATCGGCTGAAATTGTCTAAGATTTTTGACCGTCCATGGCCCTAAGGGACGGATCACTCTGGTCGGTAAGGAGACTTGATGATCATGAAATATATGGCGTTTGTACTGGGCATCCTGGGCGGTGTTACCGGCATTTTGGCGGGCCTCTTTGAGCATATTCCCGGCGTTTATACTGCCCTATTCCATAATTACAGTCGTTATGGGGTTTCCGCCTCACACCTGACGGTCGCTGTCGGTGTGCTGTGCTTAATTTCTGGTGTACTGTTTTTGGTCAAGCCATTGGCCGCCTCCTGGATTGGCCTGGTAGCGACCGTGCTGGGCGCTTTGGGATCGTTGACGTTATGGCTGATCCCGGGGAGCTTTATCTTTATGGCTACCGTCATCGGGTTTTTTGATGTCGCTCCTAAACGTGCCCATCAAGAAGCCCATTAAGCATGCGACGATAAGTGGTTTAACGCCTTGGCAAACCATTGGTTAAGGCTCTGGTATACGCTTAACTGATCGGGCGTTGCCTCAATTGCACTTTGCGCGGCATTAAGCGAAGCGGCCAAGCTTGGCCTGTGTTCTTGCAAGGCCTTGATGACTTGGACACCCAATATGCCCTCGCGGGCATACAAAGATACCCATGGCTTTATTTCCTGGAATAGTTCGGGCGGCAGCTTTTGCTGCAAGACCGCACTATTGCGCGTCCAGCGGGCAAATTCGGCATATAACGCTGTCTTCTCGAGATCCTTGCCGGCCGTCTGTGCCGTCCAAAAGGCTTTGATATTGGCCGTTAAAGGATCTAAGGGCTCGGGGTGCAGAAAACTCACAGAATTAGCTCCGGCGAAACTTTGCAGCGCCTCCGCCGCCCCAGGTCCCGCCACCATGTCTAAGGCTTGATGCCATGCCTTCAGCGGATGATATGCGGATGGGGTACGAAGGTATTGAGCACCGGTCGCGATAGCCACTTCCGACGCGTAGGGCTGTAGCATGGGATTGAATAGATAGCCCCGAACCACATTCGGCAAATTGGGACTGCGCCCCATCACAGGTCCCAACAAGATTTGAGGATGGTGCCACATGACATATGTATAGTCGTTTACCGGGTAATTATCCCAAATCATTAACGGATGGTCCACGTCTTTTTGCACCTGACGGGCTTGTTGCGCAGTAATTGTGGCGGAAAGGACATAGGGGCCTGTCCAAATCACGGGAATTCCGGGATCCAACGCTTTGGCAAGAGTTTGCCAGTACAGTGTATTCTGGGTTCCCCAATATACGGTCGGGGTGAAAAAAAACTGCATGTGGTGCCCCAGGCTTTTTTCTCTGGCCACCATGCTATCCACGAGAGAGGCTTGTGCCAGAGCAAGATTATCGTGATATTGGGTTTGATCTGCCGCATTCAACGTCGTAGGAATATCATCAAAACTCAGCATGATGGCATGAATCCCAATACCCCACAACGCATTGATTTTATTCAAGAGTTCTTGTCTATCTCGCTGGCTCGAATATTGAATCGAAAGCCCTGGACTAATCGAACAAATGAAGAGCACATGGTGAGCGCGCGCGGACATCACGAGCGTATGGAGTTTGTTGAGATGACTTTGGGGATATGGTACATTCCACTGGGCGCGCAAATACGGGACATTTTTAGGTGCATAGACAAACGTATTGAGCCCTTGCTTGTGCATGAAGGAAAAAATCTGTTCGGTTTGGCGCCACGACCAACGAGGGCCATAAAAACCCTCCACAATTCCCGCATACAACGGCCTAGGGGCAATGGCGGTGTGTGCTGAAAAATGCTGTGGTGATACGGGTAAGGTTCGCTTCAAATGCGATGCCGAAACCACATGCCACATTACACCGCCGACGACCACTAGTCCCGCTATCAAAGCCGTAGCGCGCCATTTACCGGCTTTCTTCGCCATATTTTGCCGTCAATCCCCCTATTCCACCATGGCGGTAGATAAACTTTATGAAAATAACTGTAACATATTGCGCAACAGTTATTGCCCAATGCCCTCGATTGCGAGAAAATGAGGGCGAATGCCACATCATCAGGGGATATACGCATGACACGTCACGCCTTAACCGCATGGAAAATTGGATTTATTGATGGGTTCATTTTTCTTGCTTCCAATCTTATCGCTTTTCTCATACGATTTCATCTGACTCTACCACCCTATAATCTACGGGCCTTCGCCAATTTATTGCCGTGGGAGATTATTAGTCTTTGGGTGATCTTTTATATTTATGGCCTCTACGACCGCCCCACGCACAAAACCTCACACGAAGTGGTGAGCTCAGTGACCATGGCCATCATCACCAACAGCTTCGTATCTTCGATGATTAGTCTAATGTTGGTCACCATTGGGCTCCCTCGCACCGTCTTCTTTTTGTCGGCAAGCATTCAAATGATGCTCTTCCTGATTTGGCGTTTAGCGTACCGGTCATGGTCTTTACGCCACGCTCCCGTCGTCACGGTACTAGCCGTAGGCGAAGAAGCCGAATGGTCGGCGTTGACGCGAAGAGCCGGACAATATTTGCCCCGTATTACGATGGTGTTTCAAGAACCGAAGGACACCAATACGGTGATCCCGTGGTACCGCATTGGAGCGGTGGTCCTAGGCACCGTTGATATCCCCACAAAATCCCGTTACTTTATCGAATGCATGAAACATAATATTCCCTGTTTATGGAAACCCGATACGTATGACCTCCTTGTTGCAGGCTCCGAACTCACATCCGTCGGCGAGGTCCCGATGTTTTCGCTCGCCTCCATTCGGACCCGCCACGGATCAGCGGCGTTAAAACGGCTAGCCGATGTGGTCGTCTCCGCTACCAGTCTTATTGTCCTGCTTCCCCTTTTTCTTGTCATCGCTCTCGTCACACTCCTCGATTCAGGCCGTCCTGTCCTCTATTTCCAAGAAAGGGTAACGGCGGGCGGGAAACACTTTATGCTGGTAAAATTCCGGACCATGATTCCCGATGCCGAAGCGGCAACGGGACCCATTTTATCCCAGCCCCACGATCCCCGTGTGACCCGGTGTGGCCAGTTCTTGCGGACAACCCATTTAGACGAGCTGCCCCAATTATGGAATGTCCTAAAAGGCGACATGTCCTTAGTGGGACCTCGCCCTGAACGTCCCGTTTTTGTGGACCAGCATCGTCAGGCGATTGACGTGTACGATCTCCGTCACTTGAGCACGCCGGGATTGACAGGTCTCGCCCAAGTAGCGGGGAGTTATACGTCAAGCCCTGAAGAAAAGGCGGTCTATGACCTCCATTACGCAACCAGTTGGTCCTGGTTCAAGGACTTAATCATTGTCGCCCGCACTTTGGTGCAACTGCCCTTTAAAAAGGAAAAGTAGTCTCATGTCCCATCGTCTTCCATAGACGACGGATCAATAGAGCACCAAGGTCATAATCGCGTTGATGCGTTCTTTATGGCTAACAGCATGAACTGCAGAGTTTAAAAGGCAGATACCCATGATCTCGCGATATCGCCGATTAAGAAGGAGCGCTGATACGTTGGGTTTAGACATGGCACTCGCGCTGTTAGGAATCGCCCTTCTTGTTCTCGCCCGTTGGGCGGGTGTTTACGTCTCGATATGGCGTCAACGCCATCATATCTCTCGCCCCGTTTGGGCTCTTGCCGTCCTGTCTTTCTTGAGTCTCCTAATTGTCGCTGCTTATCTATTCCGACACGGGAAATAAAGCTCATACCTTACGCCGCTCCATCAAACCTATTTAAACGCGTACATAAGGAGCGGTAAGCCGGTTCGCGTGGTCGGGTGGCATGGCAGCATTCCATGCACCCTGGCTGGTCGCGCAGCACGCTAAAATCTTTGAAAAATCGCCAGGGGGACAGGAACTATTGCTCCTGCCCTCCCCCCCATCTTGTCTCACACTCCCGAACCGTGCATGCGCGCCGTCAAGTGCGACGCGCTTGGCGCTTGCATGATTCGGTCTCCAAAGACGTAATACCATGCAAGTCCGATGAATAGCGTAAAGAAAAAATCACCAAATGAGACACCCCCCAGCATGAGGGATTCGACCACTTGTTGCGCTAAGCTCGCTAATAAGAAGGAAAATATTGCACTCTCTTGCCAATGATGCCAAGGATTTGTGAATAGCAAGCCTAAAAGAGCCCCTCCAACAATCAGCACCCACATCACTAAGCCCCACAAGCCGAGTTCTACGGCGGTTCGCAATAAGGAGTCGGAGGGCGTTAATCCCGCATAAATAGCCGGTACAAAAGGGCGCAGTGCCGCAGGGGAATTGCCCGGTCCCACCCCTAATACCCAATGGTGCGCCATGGCATGAAAGCCTGCAGTCCATAAGACTAAACGGCCATTTAATCCTTTTCTCCATAACAGTTGCCACTTGTGTAGGCCGGTTTTCGCCACTAAGCCTCCGGCTAAAAGGATAAGTCCGCCGAACAGGTACAGCGTCCCACGCCGCCCGTAATATAGCATCACAAACGCGATGATTCCCACCATACTGGCAATCCATGAAGAGCGAGAATAGCTCAGCGCGACACCAATGAGGATAAGAACCGCGCCTGTCGTCCAAAAGCGCCGAACGCCTAGAGGCTCGTCCCGATTTAAGGCTAAAAAAGAAGCGGCCGGCAGCGCAAAGGTTAGGAGCATTCCAAAGGTATTCTTATTGGCAAATGGCCATTGCCATGCCAGAATCTTGTGGTGGCCCACCGGAACAACAAAGCCAGAATGAAAACCAATCGCCGCAATACCGGCACTGAAAGTCGCGAGTATGCCTACAAGACCCATGATGCGAAAGACGTCCGCGACGGTGGTATATCCTTTCTCAATAGTCCATGGAAACACGAGCAGAGCGACCACCAAAACCGCTGGTACGCCCAGCGCATAGCGCAGTGAAACGGTTCGGTCAATGCCTACCACGGTCGACGCCACTATGCCTGCCAAATAGAGGGCAAAGAGAAGCACCGATACTTTTTGGCGTCGCAACAAGGCACCCCATTCCCGCCATACGCGGGGGCCCGCTGAAATCATAACGCCTAGCCAAACGCCGACCCAGGGCAGATATTGACCGATGCCTGCATACCAATGGTGAATCACTTCCACGCTGATAGCCGCTATCACAAGGCCTGGAATATAGAACTGCGGCCGCCCCCACACGAGGAATAAGCCGACAATAGCTAGAATACTGCACACGACAAACGCCACACGGACACCTCAATCTTTAATTGTTGGCCTTATTGTACCATGCTCCTCGTGACGAAGAGCCTTGCTTCGACAAACCAATACAGGCCAGGCGCCCGCTATGGAGCACCTGGCCTGTATTTTCATCCTGAGTTACCGATTCAGAATCAGCATATAAATGGCGACAATGATGACCACGCCGGAAAAAATAAAGTTCAACGTACGTTTTTGATGGCTTAACCGGCTGGCCAACCGAGCGCCCGCAAACCCACCTAAAGCGCCCCCCGCAATATATTCAATCACCACTAACCAATCCACCAACCCTGACAGGGCGTAATTGGTGGCCGTCGTCAACCCAAACGTTCCGACGGAGAACAACGAACTTCCAATCGCGTAAATCATCGGCATACCGGTCGAAAACATCAGACCCGGCACAATCAAAAATCCACCGCCAATACCAAAAAATCCCGACACCAACCCGACTGTGAATCCCGCGGGAATGACACGGCCTAGCATCCGCCGATGCCACACAAAATGCCGGTCCTCACTTTTCTCTTTAGGACGTAACATCAACCCCGCGACGACCAACATCAAAATCGCAAACAGAAACAATAAGTCTTTTCCATTCACCATTTTTCCAATAGTCGAACCAATTAAGGCGCCAATCGCGCCGGGAATGGCAAACCCCACGGCCGCTGCCCATTGCACATTGCCATTTCTCCAGTGCGGGATCAGGTTTAAATAGGCATTGACCGCCACCGCCAATGCGGTCGTGCCAATGACAATATGCGCATCATGAATGCCGACCACATAAAGCAGCAACGGTACCGCTAAAATCGAACCGCCCCCACCAATCAGCCCTAAGGAAAAGCCCACTAGTATCCCTGAAAAGACCGCAAGACCTTGCTGGACGGCTGTCACATGCACCATAAAGCCCATCTCCTACATACTTAGTCTAAAGTTATTGTACTCTTCGAGTATCTAATTGACGACACATTTTCAATAATAGTTAATTACAGTGTTTCACATATGAATATTAGCAAGGTACAAGTTCAAAAAAATTAGGGCCGGGTATTTACCCGGCCTCTACACTCGCATTTTGAATGGCTTGCGCCAAAATCCATTCATTTGCTGCCATCACACTTAGCGTATCGTTCACCATAAAGGCTGGCAATGTCTGTAGATTCCACTTGGCAATTAACCCTTGCTGCTTGTCTAAATCGACTGCGTATAACGAAATCTTAGGATTGCGTAGAGCCATGGCTCCAATTAACCGCACCGCTTGGGCGCATTTGGGACAACTTGGAATGGTAAACACCGCCACCCTAACCGGCTGCCGAATCGCGTCCACAATCGACTCCGTCATGGGAGTCAACAAGCGTTGTTGTCGTCCGACCGCCATGACCAGATCCTTCCAACTTCTTTCTTCTTGACCAATCGGCTCGCCCACAAACCATACCGAAGGCTCAGCATTTTCGGGACCAATGCCATAATAGGCCACCGTCGGGTCAAGCCAGTCCCATGCTACCGGCGGCTCCTTTGCCCTCCAGAGCATATTGTCTCCCGACATGGCGGTAATAAACCGCTCGTCTCCGCGTGCATTGTGGACCAATGTCACGGGGAGCGCGACCTCTTGGATCCACGCATAGGTGTTTTCCATCATAGTGCCCCTTTCTCCGATTGCAAGGTGCCGCCGCTGAATTCTTCGATAGCCTGACGCCAGCCCTCAAAGACTTGTGGGAGGCGGTGAGGCATAACAAATTCCCATGCTCGCGCCACCAGCTGCTCACGCAAACGGTGATTTTCCAACAACTCTTGGATTCCCTCTGCCCAGATCTCAGGTTTGGCAGGATCCGTCAATAAGGCAGGATACCCCACCATCTGGCGCGATACAGGAGTATCAGCAACCATGGCGGGAAGCCCAGCCGCATAGGCATCGAGCAATCCAAACAACTGCCCAGGTTTTTGGTCCGCATAGACAATTAAATCAGCGGATTGATACAAGGCTTCTCGTTCCGCAGGGGTTAAGGTCGGCGCAAAAATGGCCCGCTGCGCAAGACCCATGTGGCCCACGACGGGTGCCAGCTGAGCTCGGTATGCCGATCCGTCAAGAAAAATCACTTCTCCTTGCGATGACACCAGCGAGCGCACGGCTTTCAAAAACGTCGTAAGGCCTGCCCCATCTTGATACGTACCTAAATATAAAATACGCGGACGCTCTGTCAACCTTAAGCGGTCGGTCACGTCAAACACCGCACCGGACAACTCTGAAGCAAAGCCCCCAAGCACCGGAAGACGCAGGCCACCTTCTTCGGAAGGCCCCCACTGCAAAGGGATCCCTTGCTTATTCTCTCCGCCCAAGATGACTACGCTTCCCTCGTTGTCCTTATCAATCCGTGTTTGAATGATATAGGGACGATTATGCGACAGGAGCGGCCATGACGATCTATGGAGTCGCCAGCCGCTCAACATGGACGCACAACGTGTCTCCAGGGCTTGGCCCACTGCGCTACGCGTAGGGCCACGCACAACGACCTCGCGTCCTTTAGCCGTTATCTCAGGCATACGCTTGGCAAGACCTCCCCGTCTCAGGCATTTCGATTCCCGTTCACTCTAATCTAGCGCTTTCGCAGCCACCCTTCCGCAGGATGAATTTCAGGCATTCCACAAATCGTCGGTGCTCTGCGAACGCACAGGCATCACGAGTTCATCCATCCATTTATACAACTGGGCACATTGCGTTTCGGATGCTATTCGTAAACGCACCTGATCGTTCGGCACGCCACACCGAGCCGTGACAATGCGCAAAACGGCAGCCCGTAAAGCCACCAACGTTCCTTCATGTAGTCCAACCTCAATGCCTTCCTGCCAACCTTCCGCATGGCCTTGTGCATAACCAGCCTGCCGGGCTTCATCTAAAGAAAGGGAATTAAACATATCCGCCATGGAAAAATGCCTCCCTTCACCTAATCCCAATCGACTACGGTTGCCTTTGGATAGGGTAAGCAAGTCTTAGTGTAGCATACATCGCTTTTGGCTCCATTTTAAAAAAAGGTAATCCAATGCCTAAAGGGGTCGACACTTCATTCCCTCGTGAAGTGAATAACGCTAACGTCGTCACCGAACAGACTAGGACACAGACCATCCCGCTCGGTTGCCAAGATCTTGTCACGAGCGCAAAGCCGGTTCGCGTGAAATATCTATCCCCTACGGTACCATGCCTTGAGCTCACGCTACTGGTACTGTGTGGAAGCGCGGAGCAGGGCATGCGTTCCAAGACCCCCTCGGTGCGCCTAGATAAAGCCGTCTCAAAGCCACGGTTTCTCAACTGATCACAGCAAAGGCGCCATGGCCTCACCATTTTTCGCAATAATTCCCACTCTTTTCTTGTTACATTCGACAGCGATTGCGTTAATATTGTAAGAAAGTATATTAAGGAGGCCGTATGACAACCTATCAATATCTCGTAGGTCCCCATATTTGGGTGCGTCAAACACCCCAGTGGAATGCGGTAATCGAGACCTTCTCATTGCCGATGTTTTCTGATACGCAACGCATGCGGCTCATGCAATGGGTCGATCTTGACAACCGGCAGGTCAACTGGGAAGCTATTCACCAAGAAGCTGTCCATTACAATGCGGAACAGAAGATTCTTCTCCGCATTGCCGAAGCCTTGCACAGTGATGGTGATTGCCAATTGGCCGAACTTGGGCAATTATCCAGTGCGGGACGGTCGGCAGCCATTATGCTAATAGGCTTGCGTTACCGCTAAATCGATAGTCAAGGAGATCCATATGCCGCAAATTTATTCCGTAACCAATGTGCCCCCTGAAGTGCTGGCGTATGGCATGGCAAAGTATTCACGGTCCCGGCGCTCGTTGCGACAGAATTTACTAGAACTCTCAGAGGACAAAGCTGCGCAATTTCTCAACACCTTTTATTTTGATTATGGACATGCCTCCATCGCGGATCTTGCGCATGTTGCCCTCGCGGTGGAGGACATTTCTTTGCTTGCGGCGATGGAGATTGTCGACGAGCCGCTATGGGATGGTCAAGAACGCTCAACGCGCTATCAAAATTTCGATCACGCGCCATATTATCGTCCGTCCGATGCCAAGGAGTTTTACGACGAGGCCACACAAGAATTGTTTGCCCTCTATCACAGTGTCCTAGAGGAGTCCATTGACCTTCAAAGGGGCTGGTATCCTAAGCCTGAAGAGATGGACGCCAAAGCGTATGAACGGATTATTCGGGCACGGGCTCTTGACATTGCCCGCTACTGCTTGCCATTGAATGCGTTGACCAGTCTGGGCCAAATAACCAATGCGCGCACCTTAGAGCAACAAATCGCACGACTCTTGTCCTCCTCTCTTCCTGAGGTGCAAGATATCGCTTTACAGATGAAAGCCGCCGTAACAGAAAAGCCGCCCGTCAGTATCGCGCCCTCCACGGACGAATCCCATCCCGCAGTGCCCACATTGATTAAATATGCCGTGGCTGACTCGTATCGACAGGCCTTGCGGGCTTTATTAGAGCCGATTGCGGCCCAAGTGGCGCCATCATCAATGTCGTCCATGGCTGTCGATTTGATTATCGACACCGATCCGCTCCACGCCCAAATTGCCCAGCTGTTGTACCCGTTTGGCCAGGCGTCCTACCGCCAATATTTGGCCTACGCGGCCAGCCTCTCTCGTAGCGAGCAAACCGATTTGCTCAATGATGTGTTCGCCCGGCGTGGGCCGCACGATGAATGGCCAGCCTTCATGCGTCAAGCCCCTTTAACCTTTGACCTCACAATGGATGTCGGCGCCTTTCGCGATTTCAATCGCCACCGGCGGGTTTACAAGTCGGCTCAGAATCTCTCATTGGCCATGTCCTATGCGATTCCGGCGGTGCTTGGGGGAACCTCGGTACAATCACGTCTGACGCGCCACTTTGCCGCGTACTATGAACGCCTCGCGGCGTATGCGGTGCCGCCACGGCACCTTCCATATTTGCTGCCACTGGCTCATAAGCGCCGTGTCCTCATGCGCATGGATATCACCGAAGCCGCGTACATTATCGAATTGCGCAGCCGTTCCCAAGGCCATTTCAGTTATCGCCAATTGGCTTGGGACATGTATCAAGCGATCGAGCAAGCCCAGCCGGCATTAGCCCGCTACATTCGGGTCACACCACCAGATACCTTTAATCCCTTTCAACGCTAGGGGGCTCAAAAAATACGGCCGCGAGAGGAGGCAGCGTCAAGGCTAGCGACCAGGCCTGTCCTCCCCACGGCAAGGCTTCGGCCCATACGCCGCCTAAATTGCCTTGATTGCTTCCTCCGTAGCACGCCGCATCCGTATTCAACACTTCGTGCCACAAGCCTTCGTGAGGTACGCCCAACCGGTAATGGGTGCGGACAACCGGCGTGAAATTAAACACGGCCAACACCGAGCGCCCTTCAAGGTCTCGGCGAAAGAAGCTTAAAACACTCGCCGCACGATCCGCGAAATCGCACCATGCAAAGCCCTCGTTGTCGTGGTCGCCCTGATACCAAGCTGGAGTAGTTCGGTAGCGATGATTCAAGTCTTGCACCAATTGCCAGAGCCCCGCATGACTGCTCTCCCCGAGCAAAAACCAGTCAATTTCGCGGTCATGCGACCATTCGCGCCATTGACCAATTTCCCCCCCCATAAACAGCAGTTTTTTCCCCGGTACGGCATACTGATAGGCCAACAATAGACGTAAGTTGGCAAACTTTTGCCATGTGTCTCCGGACATTTTGGTCAATAACGACCCTTTTTGGTGCACCACCTCGTCGTGCGATAGGGGCAAGATGAAGCGCTCGCTTTGCGCGTACATGGGGCGAAATGTCAAAGCATCATGGTGATAGCGGCGGTAAATTGGGTCGAGGGCCATGTAATCAAGCGTATCGTGCATCCATCCCATATCCCACTTCAAATCAAACCCTAATCCACCCTCTTGGGCGGGCCGCGAAACGCCCGGCCACGCCGTGGACTCCTCCGCGATCATCAAAACCCCGGGAAATGTCTCATGAATCACATGGGTCACTTGCCGCAAAAAGGCAATGGCCTCTAAATTTTCGTACCCACCGTAGCGGTTGGGCACCCATTGGCCCTCTTCGCGACCAAAATTTAAATAAAGCATCGAGCTCACCGCATCCACGCGCAACCCATCGGCGTGAAAGATATCCACCCAGAACATGGCACTCGACACTAAAAAGCTGCGCACTTCATTGCGCCCATAGTTGAACACATAGCTATGCCACTGGGGATGAATGCCTTGCCGTGGATCGGCATGCTCATACAAATGGGTGCCATCGAACAAACCTAATCCAAAATCGTCCGTAGCAAAATGAGACGGCACCCAATCCAATAACACCCCAATGTCGGCTTGATGTAACCGGTCAATTAAATACATGAGGTCTTGCGGTGTGCCGTAACGTCGAGATGGGGCAAAGTAGCTTGTCGTTTGGTACCCCCATGACCCATAGTAAGGATGTTCCATCACGGGCATGAATTCAACATGGGTAAACCCGGTCCGTTTCACATAATCCACAAGCTCATCGGCCAACTCTTGATAGCTCAACGATGTTTGGTCCTGATGTTTACGCCACGATCCGAGATGCACTTCATAAATGCTCATCGGCTGCGCACGCCAATCGCCCGATTGCCGACGCGCCAACCACGCCGCATCATGCCACGTATAGGATAAATCGGTGACCACCGAGGCGGTTTTCGGCGGGATTTCCATGCCAAAAGCCACGGGATCGGCTTTGTCCCCCGAAAATCCCATAGAAGGCGTTTCAATATGGTATTTATATAAAGAGCCCACGGGAACGCCCTCGACCGTGCCAACATGAACGCCCGACACGCCGGCCGGTTGCAAGGGATTGCGCTTCGGATCCCACGCATTGAACGTCCCTACAACTGACACATACGCGGCCGCGGGGGCCCATACCGCAAATCGCACGGCATCTGTTAAGAGGTCAACCCGCTGCGCCCCAAAATGCCGATAGAGTTGAGCCTCAGACCCTTCGTTGAATAAGTAGAGCGTTGCATCGTCTAAATGGTCTTTATGCATCACGTCATGTCTCCTTTCCAATTTCATGCCTTACTCTTGGGGAATGAGACTTAAGATGCCTTCCATGGGAATACGGGTCCAGGCGGGACGATTGCGCAACTCATAGCGCAGTTCATAAATGGCCTTTTCGAGAATAAATGCTGATAACCAATCCGTCCCCCACTCGGGCAATAAGGGTGCCGGCATGCTAGCTCGGTACGAGTCCAAAAAGCGTACCGTCGCTGCTTGAAACCACGCAATGGCCCACGGTCGCAACGTGTCAAAGGCCACCCCAAACTCTTCTTGACGGAGGGCCTGGGTCAAAGCGGCATAATGGAAAGAGCGCACCATTCCTGCCACATCCTTGAACGGCGAGCGTTTGATGCGCCTTTGGGTTAACGATAGCAGCGGTTCTCCTTCAAAGTCCACCACTTTGAAGGCTTCACCAGTGTACAGCAATTGCCCTAAATGATAGTCACCATGACAGCGGATTTTTGCCCCTTGAACCGTGGGCCGTGCGGCCTTGCGCAGAAGCGTATCGATTCCCTCCCACCGCGCGATAACCGCTTCGGCTAAGGGTCTTAAGACCTCGTCTAAGTGCGGCAGACGGTCTTGAAGTTCACTTAACGTCCGGTCGGCCGTTTGTCGCATGGACTGGTAGGTGGCGCGTTGGTCAAGCGCAGAAAAAGGTTCAGGCCGAAATTCGGGGATGGTGGCGTCTGAGGCCAACAGGCGATGCATTTCGGCTGTCTGACGGCCCATGAGGGCTGCTTGGCCAATAAACTCCCCCATCATCGCGTGCACCGTTTCATTCGGCACCCAAGTGCGGTCGGTCCACCAATTGTGGCACGTGACCGGTTGCACGGTGTCCGTATGTGCGGCCGCTAATTCAAAATACCGCGTCAGGTGATCCAAGGTGTAGGTCCACGCATCCCCGTGGTTCACGACATATTCTTGCAAAATACCGAGTTGGTATTGATGTGTCCCCGGATGATATTCCCACCCCATCCATGTCCTGGGAGCCACCTGTTCTCCATGATGATCCGTCAGAAATTTCCCGACTTCCCAGTCCGGATTGATGCCATCTTCAAGACGACGAAACAATTTCATCATCCACCGCGTCCCAAACACTACTGACGTGTTGCTTTGTTCCGCATGCAGCGGGGTCGGATCTTCATTCAGAGCCTCGCCACGTTCTCGGTTGCGCCAGGCCCCGGTGGTTTTCCGTTCGAAATCTTTGCTGCTTAAGCGCTCTGGATAAATCCAATAGCGCCCCAGATCGTGCCAAAACGCGGGATAGTCGGTACCTTCCAACACACTCCACGTCTCATTGTGCCATGAAAAGAGGCCAAGAGCCGCGTCCGCCACTCCAGACTCCAACCATAAGGGCAGCTCGTAACGTTCCTCGCCCCCTCCCATATAGCGCACCCGGATAATCCATAATCCCCCATGCTGACCGACCGGAATCCACGCTTCATGCTCCACTTGCATAATGCGCAATCCCTTGCCCGCGAACCACCGTTGCCTAGGCAAATACTCGGGAATGAAGTCCGTTAAGGCATCTAAGACCCGTGGCATTTGCGCGAAATCGCTAATCGCGACGGATAGAGGGCCTGGCATTCCAGCAGGCGCAGCCAACTCCTGGACCGGGTCTTCGAGGCGAAAGAGATAAAAGTCGTGAGGCCCTAACGTGTAAACCGTGCTCTCATGTGAAATCGGTGGGAACGTCGAATGGGAGAACATTTCCGCCACACTTTGCCCGATCATATCCGCCGTGTCGATGGTGACCGCTTGAACAAAGCGCGAAAGATTGGCCACCACCATAATGCGCTCTGAGTCATACTCACGTACAAAGGCCAACACTTTGGGATTATCCGTGACCAAAAAGCGCAAAGCACCCCGCCCAAACGCATTTGAAGATTTTCTCAAAGCAATAATGCGGCGCATCCACCACAAGAAGCTAGAAGGATTGTTTTGCTGCGCTTCGACGTTGACCGATTCATAATGGTATTCAGGGTCGACAATGACGGGAAGGCACAGCCGCTGAGGGTTGGCGCGAGAAAATCCGGCATTGCGGTCTGGACTCCACTGAAACGGGGTGCGCACGCCGTCCCGGTCTCCAAGATAGACATTGTCGCCCATGCCTATTTCATTGCCATAATACAACACGGGTGTACCCGGCAAGGTCATAAGCAATGCATTCATCAGTTCCATGCGGCGGCGATTGTTTCCCAAAAGCGGGGCCAGCCGCCGGCGAATGCCGACATTAATGCGAAACTGTGGTTCTTTACCATAGACCCGGTACATATAATCGCGTTCCTCGTCAGTCACCATCTCCAAGGTCAGCTCGTCATGATTGCGCAAAAAGATGGCCCATTGTGCCGATTCGGGAATCGCGGGCGTATGCTCCAAGATGTCCATAATCGGATAACGATCTTCCATGTATAAAGCCATAAACATGCGCGGCATCAACGGAAAATGAAACGCCATGTGACACTCATCCCCGTTGCCAAAATACAAGGCTGCATCTTCTGGCCACTGATTGGCTTCAGCCAAGAGCATCCGTGAGGGGTATTTTTCGTCAATGTGGGCCCGAAGCTCCCGCAAGAATTGATGGGTTTCGGGCAGATTTTCACAATTGGTCCCCTCACGCTCGTACAAATACGGTACCGCATCCAATCGCAAGCCATCAACGCCCATATCCAGCCAAAAGTCGAGGATCTTGAAGACCTCGCGCTTGACGACGGGATTGTCGAAATTAAGATCGGGCTGATGGGAATAAAAGCGGTGCCAATAATACGCATCGGCCACATCATCATAGGTCCAATTGGATCGTTCAAAATCTTGAAAAATAATGCGAGCATCAGCATATTTGTCTGGGGTGTCGCTCCATACGTAGTAATTACGGTAACGACTGTTGGCTGGCGCTCGGCGGGCGCGTTGAAACCAGGGGTGCTGATCGGAGGTGTGATTCACGACCAGCTCGGTAATCACTTTCAGTCCCAGATCATGGGCAGCTCGCAGAAATCGGCGGAAATCCCGTAAGGTACCGTAATCCGGATGAATATTCATGTAGTCCGCAATGTCATAACCGTCATCTTTTAAAGGCGATGGATAAAAGGGCAGCAGCCATAATGCGGTGACTCCCAAATCCGCCAAGTAACTAAGCTTTTCGGTTAATCCCACAAAGTCTCCAATCCCATCTCCATTGCTATCAAAAAATGTGCGCACATGTAACTCGTAAATAATCGCATCTTTGTACCAGTCCGCACGGTCGACATGTATCATCTCTTGTGGCATTATATCCCCTCTTTGGCCTCAATCCGAAAAATATGCGCATTATAACTATCTGGACGAAGTTCCACGTAATTATAAGGTCCCCGCCATTCATAGCGCGCATCCGTTAATAAATCGTGAACGATATAGACGGCATCATCCGCCATCCCTAAAATCTGCATATTCAACGCCGTCCAACCCGATTGTGTATAAACTGGGTCGGTATTGACCACCATCAACAATACACGGCCATCTACTTGGCTTTGTTTGCTGTAGACCAGCAGCATAGGATTGTCACAACCATGAAATTCTAAGGAATGATTGTTATGCAAGGCTGCCTCTTGGTGACGAATCGCATTCACCTGCCGAATTAAGTGCTGGAGATTAGGTGTATGGCTAAGGTCCCAGTGCCGGATTTCATATTTCTCGGAATGATCATATTCTTCGCTTCCTGGCCGTACAGGTCTCGATTCCAACAGTTCATAAGCTGGCCCATAAATCCCATAGCTCGCAGCTAAAGTGGCGGCGAGAATCAACCGGATAGCGAACGCTGTGACGTTGGGTGTCTGTAAAAATTCAGGCAAAATGTCCGGGGTATTTGGCCAGAAATTGGGACGAAAAAATTCCTTGACCTCGGTGCGCGTCAATTCCATTAAATATTGCCTCAAATCCGCCGGTGTATTGCGCCATGCAAAATAGGTATACGATTGACTAAATCCGGCTTTGGATAGAGCATACATTAATTTGGGCCGCGTAAACGCCTCCGATAAAAATATGGCATCCGGATATTGCGCTTGAATTTGCCCAATCAGCCACTCCCAAAACGCCAAGGGTTTGGTGTGGGGATTATCGACACGAAAGATACGCACTCCGCGGTCCGCCCAAAATTTTACGACATCCTTTAAAGCTTCCCACAAGGCTTGCCACGCCGGCGTGTCAAAATTTAAGGGGTATACATCTTCATACTTTTTGGGGGGATTTTCTGCATATTGAATACTTCCATCGGGAAAATGGCTAAACCACTCGGGATGTTCTTGCACCCAGGGATGATCCGGCGCGCACTGGAATGTGATATCCATCGCCAATTCCATGCCGAGCTGCCGTACGGTCTGGTGGAAATGATCAAAATCCGCAAGAGTTCCTAAGGACGGTTCAATCGCTAGATGTCCGCCTTGAGCACTTCCAATGGCCCAAGGGCTGCCGGGGTCCGATGCCTTTGCCGTGGTGTGGTTATTGACTCCCTTCCGATGAATCGTCCCAATCGGGTGAATGGGGGGCAGATAGACAACATCAAACCCGAGTCCCGCGACATATTCCAAAAACGGCTCACTCTCGGCAAAGGTCCCGTGCCGGCCCCCCTCCCGCGCGCACGAACGCGGAAAGAATTCGTACCACGCGCCAAAAAGGGCCCGCGGCCGGTCGACGCGCACTAAGAAAATCTCCGAGCGTCCCACATCTTGATCATCTTGCACCTTAAGCATGAGGTCTTGCAATACCTTCGATGTGGCAACATCGGCAGCGGCTTCGACATCCAGTGATTCCAACTGTTGTTGCACCTGAGCCAGCTGAATTCGAACATCCTCGGGCAAAGACGATGCCATGGCAAGATGCTGGGCGATAATCTGCGCCAATTGTGCCAGTTCCCGCGGAAGGTCTTGGTTGATAGCCCGCTTTTTCTCAAAGCGCTCCCGCCACGTCGCATAGGCATCAATATAACCTTCCACGCGATATTCATAGACACCGACGGTCGTGGTCTTAAATGTGCCTTGGTACCGGTCGTTCCCCTGATGCGCAAGGGGAACAAACTGCCATAGTCCATCAGGCCTTACCCGGTAAGCAAGACGTCCGCGTACCACATCATGACCGTCTGCCACCAAATCCGCTGATACGGTTACCGTATCATGGACAATGCGCTTAATCGGAAAGCGTCCGCAATCCACGCTGGGGCTGACGTTCAAAACGAACACCCGAGCCGGCCGCTTCATCTCCATAGACTTCTCCCCTTTAACCCCTAATCTATATGCTGCGGGTCCGCATGAATCATGAGCAATTTTTCCAACTCCGTCATCCGTTCGTGCCATAGGGCTGGGTGCCATGTTTTAGCCTCTTGATGGAGCTGAAACACGGCCATTTGCGCAAACCGTAAGTCTACAGTCATGGGCAAATCATACGCGAGCCGCACACCTTGCGCCAAGTCCTCCAGCGCTTTGATGTCCTCGGCGTACACCTGCACCGTGCGTGTGAGTCGCTCTATAAGGCGGGTCACCCAATCCAAGACCTCTTCGCCTTCGCGCCAAATTTGCCACTCTTTGGCCTCTTGGATCCACCGTTTAATGATGTCAAAACGCACTGGGTCCTGGCTTAACGCCTGCTCAAGGTTGGCACGAATGGCGACGGCTGCCACGTCATAAAACGTCTGGGGAATCGGCTCCTCAATTTCTTTCAGAAACCGCATCAACGGCACATGACGTTCATAGTGCTGGCGATTGTCTTCAATTGTTGGGAATAAGGCCTGTTTTACCCAATGCTTCATGACCGCTTCTTGTTCATCGCGAAATAAATGGCGCAAAGAATACGTGCGCCCTTGCAGCCATTGGTCTAAGAGGCGCAGAACCTCAGGAAATTCTGCGGAGTCAAAGGCATGACCCATTTGAGCTTCCATAGCCGTTACAACGTCATCGGCCATGTCCGCGCGCACTCCGGCGGAGACGTTGTGATCGCCTAAGTGCAGCGCTCCGAACACGAACGTCTGGGAGGCTAGGGTTAGCTGCGACTTTACGCGCACCCGTCCTATCTTTAACACGATCGCTCCGGAACGCCATATCCGGACATGGTGCTGCCATACATGGTAACAATAAATGGTTTCCGGCCCCGACCTGTCATCTTCTGACATGACATGAATTAGGCTAAAATGTACGGCCACGCGAGCAAGGTCAATTTGTTTAGGCAGCACGTGCTCTTCGAAGATGCGCCGCCCGCTATCGCCGGTCTCATTGGCCACGGCCTGCGCCAATCGCGCGGTAAACGATGCCGTCAGATTGATCCCAAAAACCTCGTTAGTCAGTTCGATAGCACGGGCCGCATATTTCATCACTTGCACCGCTTCAATTCCGGCAATGTCATCGAAAAACCAGCCACAACTGGTATACATCAATAGCAGGTGTCGGCATAGTTCCATCAAGGCCAACGCCTGCACACGTTCTACTTCCGACAATGCCATTGCTTGGTGTTGATGCAAAAACGTTTGCCGATGCGTCTCATCGCGCGATAATAACACCTCAATATAGTCATTGCGCGCTGCCCACGGATCTTTAAACCACTGCCGTCCGGCATTGTCTATCAATGGCACCACCGCGTCTCGCAGGCCGTCCATCGCGTCACGCAAGGGTTGTCGCCACTGTTGATTCCACTTTGGGTGCAACCCCGTGTGACAGCCGCAATCGCTTCGCCACCGTTCAATCCCGTGAGCACAACTCCATGAGGTATTTTCGCGGATGTCAGCTTCCCACTCGGCCGGATGCCCCGCTAAGTACTCCCCATAATTGGTCAGACACACATCAGTCCTATGCTCAATCGCCTCTAATGCATAGGCTAAAGCCATTTCTCCAAAGCGATGATGATGCCCGTACGTCTCCCCGTCTGTGGCGATATTCACGATCTGTCCATCTTCATCGCCCCGTGTAAATCCGCTGGCTAAACGCGCCGCGAAATCTGCTCCGTTATTGAGTAACCCCTCAAACGCGACGGCTCGCGATAACGGGGCGTGATAAAAAAATACTGTAATCGCACGGTTCGAAGCCAGACGAATACGGTAAGGACGGGTCGTGTCGAGCATCTCCGACGATACATCAGTCCACTGCATGGTCTTAGGGTCCCTAATGCGTTCCACCTGTTGGGGACTTAACACAGTAAAGAGAATGCCATGGGCGGCTAATAATTCAAGAGTTTCATAATCGACCGCCGTTTCGGCCAGCCACATTCCTTCGGGATTGCGACCAAAGCGGTGAACAAAATCATGGATGCCCCAGCGAATTTCTGTTTCTTTATCCCGCCCAGACGCCAAGGGCATAATGATGTGATTATAGACTTGAGCCATGGCCGAACCGTGACCGTGATACCGATTTTGGCTGATGCGGTCCGCTTGCAAGATAGCTCGGTAGGTCTCGACGTCATAGCGTTCGAGCCAGTCTAATAACGTAGGGCCGAAATTAAAACTCATGCGGGCATAATTATTCGAGAGGGCGCGCAAGTAGCCTTGAGCATCTAACAGTCGTGCGTGAGCATTGGGGGCGTAGCACTCTGCAGTAATTCGTTGGTTCCAATCATGAAACGGAGAGGCCGTCGCTTCAGGCTCGACACTTTCCAACCACGGATTCTCCCGTGGAGGTTGATAAAAATGACCATGAATGGTGATAAAACGATTAATACGCGCTCACCTCGTCCAAGCGATTTTCTCGTGCGTCCTATTGTGATATGCCTATGGTATCACACGCGCTCGTCGGTGGGTGTCACTTCCTCCCTCACGCCCTCAACTTTCCCCGGTCAGTGAATAACGAATGGTTGGCTTCTTCTGTTAAATCTGATACACTGCAAAAAGGTAAAGATTACAATGCAAGGAATATCTTTACCTTTAATCTGGAGATTCTTGAAACATATAATCCCCGTCTCCTATCTTCCAATGCTTTATTTCGCGGCATTTTTGATCGATTCTATTTCTTTTCATTCGAAAAAGATTGCGCAGAACGCTATGCTTCGCAAGGTCAGACCCCAAGGAGGGATTCCATTGACTGTAGTTGACGATCGCCCCACCGGGCACAAGCGCTGGACACGGATTATTCCCGTGGCATTTCTTATGTATACGATTGGGTTTATGGACCGCATTAACATTGGGTTCGGTTTCAGCGGCATGGAAAAAACCCTGAGTACCAACGCCACCATGGCCGGTCTGGCCGGCGGTATCTTCTTCTTCGGTTACTTATTTCTTCAGATTCCGGGCGGCCATTGGGGCGTCAATTGGAGCGCTAAGAAATTTATCACGTTGTCGCTCATATTTTGGGCTATCTTTGCCATGCTCACCGGAGCCGTACAAAATGTACCCGAGCTATTAACGGTACGGTTTTTATTGGGGGTGGCCGAAGGCGGCGTATGGCCCGCCACGTTAGCTCTCTTGGCCAAATGGTTTCCGTTTGATGAACGAGCTCGAGCGAATTCTTATTGGATGTTTTGCTTACCGGTGGCCGCCATTATTATGTCCCCGATCGCTGGCTTGATTTTGGCCCATCTCTCATGGCGCTGGCTCTTCTATCTCGAAGGATTGCCGGCTCTCATTTGGGCCGTGGTATGGTGGATATTCATTGACGACTCGCCTGCGACCGCAAAATGGCTAAGCTCTGAAGAACGAGCGTATTTAGAAAGAAAGTTTGCCGAAGATGACCAACGAACAGTGCCGCTGGCGAATGATTGGCGGCAGGCCTTTACGAATAAACAAGTGTGGCTCTTAGTCGCCGTGTATTTTTTGGCCGTGACTGGACTCTATGGGGTGACGTTGTGGATGCCAACGATCGTACAGCACCTTTCGTCGTTTGGCCCCATCGGCGTGGGCTTGCTCAGCACACTGCCCTACATTGCCGCTGTGCTGGCGTTATGGCTTAATTCCCGCCACTCAGACCGCACGGGTGAACGCAAATGGCATATTGCCATCCCCTTAATTGTCGCTGGCGTCTCTCTATTACTCTCCGCCCTCGTTGGCACCGCAAGTCCTGCCCTATCGATGATTTTGTTATCCCTCACCGAAGCGGGAGTCATGGCTTTTCTTGGTGTATTTTGGACGCTTCCCCCCCTCATGGTCGGTCCCGCCGCATTAGGATCCTCCATGGGTCTCATTAATGGCTTAGGCAATTTGGGAGGATTTCTCGGCCCCTTTCTGGTCGGCTACTTGATGACCATCAGCCACAATAGCATGCTGGCCGGACTCGGGCTGATGACCACCCTCCTTGTATTAGGCGGCCTCCTCATTTTGGGAGCCCAATATCGCTCTCGGCCTGTGTCTGCCACCGAAACCGCCATGTAAATCGAGTAGGGGCGGGTGACTAACCCGCGCCCTCTCACACCACCGTACGTACCGTTCGGTATACGGCGGTTCATGACCAGCGTAGACGTGTGACCTCGTACAGGTTGAGGAGACGGTGCAAGCCTAGTGCATCCCAATAGCTCCTTGTCAGCACGCTGTTTAAGGGCCCCGCGGCCATGCGCCATGGGCCCTTGCGTGCATTGGCGAGTTCCCTGACTTTCCACGCGGGCACCCCGAGAGCCCGCAGTTCCCGGTACCGCGTGCGGACGCGTTTCCACCGGCGCCAGACGATGGCCCGGAAGCGATGGCGAATCCAGCGGTCGAGGTCCCGTAGGGGCGTCGGCGTATCCACCAGCGCGAAGTAGCCGATCCAACCCGCGAGGTATCGATTGACTTGCTGAATGCGCGTCTCAAGTCGTCCGGGAGCGTGTCGGTCCGTGAGTTCCCGCAGGCGGCGCCTGACGCGCCGCAGTGATTCACGGGCCAGCCCGATGCGGTATTGGCCCCGGTGCGTCAGGAACTTGAACCCGAGGTATGGGCGCCGAGTCAGTCGGTCGACCGCGCTTTTGGTTGGGTTCACCGGGAGATGCAGTGTCCGGTCAAGGTATCGGGTGACCGATGCCAAGACCCGCTCCCCGGCCCGGCGGGAGTGCACAAATATCATCGCGTCGTCCGCATAGCGGACGAACGCCAATCCCCGGCGCTCGAGTTCCTTGTCCAAGTCGTCCAACACGATGTTGGCGAGTAAGGGACTGAGGGGCCCGCCTTGGGCTGCCCCGAGCGTCCGGGGGGTGCTGACGCCATGGAACATGAGCCCGGCTTGGAGATAGCGGCGAATGAGCCGGAGAACCACGCGGTCTTGGACTCGGCGCGCGACGCGCGCCATCAGGATGTCATGATTAATCCGGTCGAAGAACTTCTCCAAGTCGAGGTCGACGACCCATTCGGCCCCGCCTTCGGCGAATCGGCGGGCTTGGCGCACGGCTTGGTGCGCACTGCGCCCGGGCGAAAGCCGAAGCTCAGGTCCGAAAACGTGGGGTCAAAGAAAGGCGTGAGCACTTGTAAAATGGCTTGTTGGATAAAGCGATCAACCACGGTCGGGATGCCAAGCATCCGGACGCCTCCGGTCGGTTTCGGGATTTCGACCCCCCGGATGGGCTGCGGATAGTAGGTTCCCTCACGTAGTTGCGTGCGAATCGTCAGCCAGTGCTCGCGGAGGTAGTCCATGAACTCCTCGGTGGACACCCCATCCACGCCCGGTACGCCCTGATTGGCCCGTACCCGGCGTAGCGCACGCTTCAGATTCTCTCCGTCCAAAATTGCGTCCATAAGGTTACGGGTTGACGCGTCGGGTGTCGAGACTCCGGATGCCGAGGACCCACTCGGCGCCTGTGGCGGCCCTCCGGGCTTCACCCGGTCATCCGACACGAGGCTCTCGGCTGGCGAGATATTCGGCTGTCGTTGTGTGTCCCACGAATCCATGAGCTGCACCACTTTCTGGTCATGTTCGGCCCTTCAGCCCGCGCGGCCACGCGGGCCTAGTATGGCCTCGGCTGACTTCTCTCCCGTCACGCGCACCTTGCGGTGCGCCTTTCCGCTTTAGCGGTACCGTGAGAGACCTCCCCGGGTAAGAACGTGTACTGTCCCTCCATCTACCGGGTGCATTTACGTGACGCGCGCTTGACCGTATTGGGCTTCGTTCTGGTGAGCGAATTCGCCCCACGCGCCCCGCCTCGGATGCACTTCCTGTTCGTCCGGCCGGAGGTTTGCCGCCGGCTTCCTTCAGATCCCGCCTCGCGACGAACACCCTTGCCTTAGGCTATGGTTGGAACGGTCATCCCCCATTTGGGACTTTCACCCTAAAGCACACGCCCATGCCGGGCGCACTCACCCAAAGCCCGTAGCCATTGTCTACGGGCTTTGCCTGGCCTTAAGATGGTTCATCCACCACCCCATTGCTGAGACATTGGATGGAAAATAAAAATGGGCATAGCCTGCGAGCAAAGCTCCTTGCGCATAACCGCTTTCTTCAGTGCCTCCGCGGCCCTCAAGACGGTAGGCGGCCGGCCCTTGCTGTTGTACCGTACGCGAATAATGAAATTCATGTCCTCGAAACGCCACCCCTGGCCCGAAGTGACTTGATTCTAAAAGCGTAATCGTACGGTACCCCACGGCTTGAAGACGTGGTTGCATCGCTGTCTTGTGGGGAATGACGCCCACCATTGGATAGTCCTGGCCATCTGTGCCGCGCAAACTTTCGCTCAAAAACATATAGCCGCCGCATTCTGCGATCGTGGGAAGCCCACCTGAAATCCGCTCTCGGTATCGCCTCAACAAGGTCGTTTGGGCACTTAATCGCTCAACATATCGTTCAGGAAATCCTCCCCCGATATACAACGCATCCGCCTCGATAGGAATATCGTCACCCGCCAAGGGACTAAATAGCACAAGTTTTGCGCCTAACTCCACCAACAATTCCAGATTCTGTGGATAGTAAAAGTTAAAAGCCTGGTCTTGGGCAACTGCAATCACCTTGGATGCCGCCGCAGGGCGCTGAACAGGAGCCACAATGCCTGAAAGACGAGGGGCGTGACGGGCGATGCGAAGAATTTGGTCCATATCCAAGGTCTGGCTCGCTAGGAAGGTCAAGCGGTCGATCAAGGCTTGGGTCTGGATATTCTCGTGGGCGGGCTCGATTCCCAGTGCCCGTTCCGCAATGGCCACCTGATCGTCAGCAGGTAAGTACCCTACACAGGAAAGGCCTGTGTAGTGCTCAATAGCGTCTTGCAACAACCGGTAATGTCGTTCAGAATTTACCCGGTTAATCACTACACCGGCTAGATAACTAGGCTGCACCATGTTTTGAAATCCCCACACGATGGCTGCCAGACTGGCCGCACTGCGTTGGCCGTCAACCACAAACAACACGGGCGCCTGCAGCAGCGACGCAATGTGCCACGTGCTCGCCTCTCGCGTCACCGGATTTTTTCCATCAAAATAACCCATCACGCCTTCAATGACGCCCACATCCGCTTGCGCCATTCCTTTGATGAACGATGCCTGCACGTCATCAGGCCCGCCCATCCAGGCGTCTAAATTACGCCCTGCGCGCTGGGAAGCCGCGTAATAGTAACTGGGATCAATATAATCGGGCCCCACCTTAAACCCCTGAACACTTTGTCCTACGCTGTGCAAGCCCGCCATGACGGCCAGCGTCACCGTGGTCTTCCCTTCGCCACTGCGCGGAGCCGCAATAACCAAGCGAGGATATGCTCCATCCAACCGTTGGCTCATGACACGGTCACCACCGTACCACTGGGCCCCGGCGCCTTAAGCCACTCCATAATAACGCCCGCGACCCGGTCGGCAGAAATCCAGTGTTGGGAACGGCTTTGCTGAATCAGCCGTTCGCGCTGTTCGGGGGACAAACTCGCCGCCCAACGGGTTTTGACCCATCCCGGCGCGATCACGCCGACCCTAAACGTTGGGGCTAGCGACCGAGCCAAACTGGCACTATAGCCAATAATAGCCGCCTTAGCGGTCGCGTATAATTCTGCAGATGCGCCTTGTGCACCCGTCAAGGCCTCGTCCCACGCGATGTTAATAATCACGCCGCCTGGGCGGAGTCGGGGTAAGACCGCTTGGGTACATTTGATGGTTCCTTCAACGTCCGTCGTCCACAATAAGTGCAGTCGCGATAAATAGGGCAGTTTCCGGACATCGCCTTGTAAAATATCAGCCCCTGCCAAATTGACCCACCCGTCAAAAAGCTGTGATGGTGCGATAGCCCCTGCTATCGTAGCGCCTATTGTTTCCCGGTCCCATGTCACATCGAGGGTCTGGTGGCCTGAATGAGGATTGCGCGCAAAGCCGATCACGGATATCCCGTCGGCCGTTAACTGCGCCTCCAGTGCGGTCCCGATTCCGCCGCTTACGCCGGTAACACCAACAATCATGCTCTTATTCCCCTTCGTTTGGCGCAATAATATTGACAACAATTCCGACAAGTGCTAAATTAATTAATGAGGGACGCACTATTAGGATTGTGGAGTGCCAGAGAATCGGCTGAGGGATCGGATTCTCAAATTGATGGCTTCCTATAATGAAGGAAGCCGTATTTTTGTTTATATGAGTTATTCAATCGGCGGCGTCGGCTGCGAAGGCAATACCACTTTTTCACGCCACACTCGTACCCCAGCCACCCATGCTGCCACAATGATGCCGGCAATAGGCACGGCGAAGAGTGCCCCCAAAATTCCCCGCAACGTCGCCCCTATCATCAATGCAATCACCGACACAACCGGATGGATCCCTACCTGGCTTCGGATAATACGCGGCCCGAGAATTTGAGATTCCAATAAGTGCGCGGCAGCAAGCAATACTAACACCTCAGGAACCTGAATCCATGGTCTCCCGAAAAGAGCGAGAATAATCGGTAAAATCGCGCCTAAGACCGGCCCCAGCATGGGGATGAGTTCCATCACCGCGGCAAAAACACCAATCACCAACGGATATGGCAATCCGATAAGCCAAGTTCCGAAACCAAAAGCCGTACCTACAATGACGGATAAGGCGATCTGCCCTCGCACATAGCCTCCAACAACGCGTGCCAGGGTGTGTTCCACCGCTAACAGACCTTCACGCTGCTTATGTGGGATGAGACGCAACACCCCCGACTGAATCCGCGTCGCATCTAATAGCAGGTATACGGTGATGAATAACGTAATCGCCGCATCGACGATGGTATCTACTAAGTGCGTCACAATATTGACCGTTTGAGTGACTAAAAATGATGAGACTTGTCCCAAACTGCTTACTAAGCGGTCTTCTAGTTCGACGACGTTCAGTTGCACCCCATTATGGCGAAACCACGCCATAAGCCCTGGGGTGGTTTGGGTCACGGTCTGAATTTCTTGCGGCAACTTCGCCACCAAATTCGCCAACTGTGACGCAATGACGGTAATTAACAAAACGCCGCCAACAGCGAATACCACAACCGTCGTCAGAACCACGAGCAAGACGGCCCACGGGCGCCGCCAATACAAGGCGAGGCGTTCGACAAGCGGGCTCAGCGTAATTTCAAACATGACAGCCATCATCAAAACAACCACCACATTGCCTAGCCGGCTGAGTACCCACCACAGCGCCATTAAGACAAGACCCGCTCCCAAGATGACCAACACTGCATCCCGCGCCATCGCTAGCCGCGTTGCCCAATTAGCCCCTTGTCCGCTCATAGTCCCCCTCATTTCTGTATGGCGCATTCCTCTTCTTCCTATTGTATAGGCTCCCCGTGCATCGCGTCCACTAACCTGTATTGCCAAGAATTTCTTCACGAGGAGATATGAAGGGATGGCGAATTGTTGGTATACTAATATCGCTTTTGGACAGATTAGCGTTTTATCGTGGAAGGCGGGATTCCTCTGAAAATGCGCCGCGCAGGATCCACCGCGGCCGGACGGCACCAGAGCATTGGCCTATCGGCTGGCATTATTTTTGTAGCCACACTGATCAGCCGACTCAGCGGCTTTATCCGAGAAATCGTGATGGCCGCCTATTTTGGAACCTCAGCCGCCAACGATGCCTGGCTCATGGCTTCGGTTCTGCCCAACTTGTTGTTCAGCACGATAAATGGGGCCATTTCCGTCACCCTCGTTCCCCTCATGACCCAAGGGGATGCGCAGTTGTCCAAACGTTCTGTGCAAAATTTTGTCAATGAAGTCTTTACGGCTATTGTCATTTTGGCAGCCTTTTTAATCGTCGTCGGCGAGCTGTTTGCGCCCACCATTATGCATATTGTAGCGCCAGGATTTCATCACCACGAGTTGGCGCTGACAATTTCCATGACACGCATCATGATTCCCACCATTTTGTTTTGGGGATTATCGGGGTTAGTCGTTGGTATTTTGCAAGAACGCGAGCAATTTTTTTATCCGGCCGTGTCTCCGGTCGCGATTAATATCGTCCGTATCCTCACGATTATCGTCCTCGGCCACTATTTCGGAATTCAAGGCGTTGCTATGGGGTTTTTGATTGCGGTTGTCTCCCAGCTTGCCATTACCCTCCCCGCGTTAAGCAAGACGGGGCTGCACTTGCATTTCCGTTGGCACTTCAGTCATCCCCTCTTACGAAAAATGATTCGCATGTCAGGGCCCTTTTTTCTGACCAGTTCGGTCGGTACCATTGGCGTGATTGTTGATCGCGTCTTGGCATCATCCCTGCGCACTGGCAGTCTTGCCGCCTTAAACTATTCATATGTCTTGGTTCAAATTCCCGTAGGTCTCGTCATTTCGTCCCTGACGACGCCGATTTATACGCGTTTAGCCCAACACCAGAGCCAACACGATCAATTGACCTACCAAAAGCTGGCGATGCGTGGTTTTCGGCTGGTCGTGCTGCTCATCGTCCCCATTACCATTTGGTTTATGATCTTGTCCGTTCCCATCTTACGCCTCATTTACCAGCATGGCGCTTTCTCCAATTACTCAACCCGCATTACCTCCGGCACTCTATTATTTTGGTCTGTCGGCTTACCGGGTTTTGGCTTATCGTTTTATCTGCAAAAGCTCTTTTTTGCCACGCAAGATACGAAAAGCCCGGCCCGTTTTAGCATCATCACGATTCTGTTCAACATTGTAGGGGACTTAATTCTCGTGCGTTTCATGCAAGCAGACGGTCTCGCCTTAGCGACGGGGCTCGCGGCTTGGCTCAATACGACCTTATTAACTATCCGGGCTCTCAATCCTGCACATAACAGCAGCCTACACTTTCGACCTTTTGCGGTGAAAACTCTCATCGCCGCCGCCGTGACCGCCCTTGCGGTATACGGCGCCCGCCACCTCTTCGCTTTAGATGCCATCCACGGCTTGATTCCCCTAACGTTAGGGCTTGTCGGGACGGTCAGCACATCCTTGTTGGTCTATCTCCTCATGTTAACCGTGTTCCGCTTTCCCGAGATTCGCGAGCTCGTGGCCCGTTTTAGAAAAATTCGTCGCAAATCCCCATCCTCTCTGGCTTGATCTACCAAATTTCTTCCTTTTTTGTATGTTACAATGGCTGTAAAGAGAGGTGACGGTCATGGCCATCAAACAGCTGATCGAGGCTCCTCTTGTTGTGGTAACCAACCGGGAGCCCTACATCGATGAACGCGTTGCCGGTGGAATACGCACAATACAAACCGCGGGAGGAGTGGTCTCTGCCCTTGACCCGTTACTGCAAGAAATAGGCGGAAACTGGGTTGCGTGGGGATCGGGCAATGCAGATATCGAAATGTCTAGTGGAGGCCAGCGTCAAGTGCCTCCCGAGCGTCCGCGTTATACCTTAAACCGTATTACATTAAGTCCAGAGGAAGTTCAAGGGTATTACGCGAAGTACTCAAATCAAGGCCTTTGGCCTTTAAGTCACATGTTGATTGAACGGGCTCAGTTTTCGCGACGAGCCTGGCAAACGTACCGCAGTGTCAATCAGAAGTTCGCCAAACGTGTAAGCGCTGTCAGTCCACCGGGTGCTTGGGTGTTTTCCCATGATTACCAGCTCGCATTATTTCCCGCTTTCGTACGCAAAACGAGACCCGATGTGACAATCGCGCATTTTTGGCATATTCCATGGCCTCCGTTGCCCATTTTCCGTTTGTGTCCGCAGCACCAGGAAATTCTGCGCGGATTGCTAGGGGCTGACGTGCTCGGGTTTCAAAGCGAACAAGATGTTGAATACTTTCTCAATGCCGTCGAGCGAACGTTAAAGACGACAGTCAATCGTGAGACCGGGCGCATTGATTGGCAAGGACGTAGTGTCCATGTCAAATCCTTTCCTATTTCGGTTGATGTCAACGCCATTGAAGCGATGGTGGAAAGCCCACGAATTCGGCGTTGGGTCCGAGGTATTCGTCGCCACGTAGACCGTCGTGATCAAATTTTAGGGATTTCTGTCGATCGCGCCGATTACACGAAAGGTCTTTTACCGCGTTTAGACGCCATGAAGGAATTTTACACGTTGTATCCGCAATACCGCGAACACGTCACGTATCTTCAAATTGTTGTCCCCTCGCGGACGGAGGTGGCTGAATATCGGCGCTTCTACGAGCAGGTAGAAAAGAAAACGCAGGAAGTCAACCAACGGTTTGCGACGAACGGATGGAAACCCATCATTACATTGCCCCACAGTCTCGATCGCCCTCGTCTCATGGGGCTCTTCCGTGCCGCGGATTTTGCGGTTGTGAGTTCTTTGGTCGACGGTATGAACCTTGTCGCGAAAGAGTTTGTGGCCGCACAAGTTGACAAACGCGGGGTCTTGCTATTAAGTGAAACCACCGGGGCCGCCAATGAACTAGAACACGAATCCTTCCCCATCAATCCCTTAGACCCGGAGGGTTTTGCCAATACCCTGCATGAAGCTTTGAGTATTTCGGCAGACGAACGGGCGGATCGTATTTCAGCCATGCGTAAGCACCTCGAAGAACACACCATCTATGATTGGATGGCCGATATTTTTCTCACATTAAAGATGGCTGCGCAATCTTATGTCTAAACCGCTCTTTTCCGAGTTCACGTTGCATCGTCTCGTTTGTGATCGCCATATTCAAAGCTGTGTGTGGTTCATGGATATCGATGGCACCTTGTTAGATCTCGCTCCGAGCCCGGACCGGGTCCATGTCCCAGAGTCTTTGCTATGGGCTCTGGGGCAAATCGCACAATCACCTCAGCACCGGATTGCATTAATTAGCGGCCGGGCGCTCTCTGACATCCAACAGCGTTTTGCGCCACTGCCGCTGATCTTCAGCGGCAACCATGGCGCCGAGTATCAGGCCGGCCCAGAGCATTGGACGCATGAGAATGTCCAAGCCTTTGGCCGCCACCATGATGCGATCGCAAAAGCTTTGGCCCCTTTGCGCCAAGAGTTTTCAGGATTGCTTATTGAAGACAAAACCTATTCCTTTAGCGTCCACTACCGACAAGTGGCAGCGGCCGAAGGCCCTGCCGTTGCCCGCCGTGTGCGTGACGCCATGACGGGCATCGAGGCTATTGAGATCGTACCAGCTAAATTGTGTTGGGAGATTCGCCCTAAGCCCGGCCCAACGAAAGCGGATGCCGTTCACGTCTTGTGGCAACGGGTGCAGGCGATCCTGCCCTCCCCAACCCTAGCTGTCGTCATAGGAGACGACCGTACGGACGAAGACGCCTTTGCCGCGCTCCCGTCAGCCGTGACTATCCATGTTGGGGACGGCCCTACAACCGCCCAGTGGACCCTGCCCTCGCCTGCCGCAGTACGCGCTTTGCTCCAACACACAGCGCAGCACCTTACGACCTTTTTTTCGTGCTGAATTCCTGACGGATATAGGCAATGAGGGGCAAGAGCGGCTCAACGCGATTGAATGAAGGCACCAGATAGACACCCTGAATAACCGATTCGAGATCGTCAAGCAATGCACAGGCCATGTCAATCCCTAGCGCTGTCCCATCTTGGACATGTTCGAACTGTGCTAAAATCTCTGTGCCAATGGTAATCCCCGGCACCTCATTGTGCAAATACAATGCTTGACGATAGGATACCAAGGGCATAACGCCTAATAACAGGGGGACCGGCAAGGGACCAAAACGGTCCAAAAATCTCTCCAGTTGTTCTTTGGCATAAATGGGTTGAGACATAATAAATCCCGCGCCGGCTTCTAGTTTTTGCTGTAAGCGAAGCACTTCATGGTCGAGGTCCTCGGCCGTCGGATTCACCCCGACTCCGATATCAAACGCCGTATGGCCACCAATTTTCTGTCCCGACGCATCTTGCCCTTGATTAAAGCCTGCCAGCACCTTCACGAGGCCAATAGAATTGATGTCGTACACAGCGGTCGCATGGGCGTAGTCACCGATGCCCGGCGGATCGCCGGTGAGCGCCAGTACATTGCGAATGCCTAAGGCATGGGCCCCGAGCAAATCACTTTGTAGTCCCATCAGATTGCGATCACGAGTGGTAAAATGCAAAATAGTTTCGACCGGTAGCTGTTCTGCAATCAACCGCGCCGTTGCAAGCGCGCTGAGTCGCACCCGTGCCATGGGACTATCACCAATATTAATGGCGTCCGCGCCGGCTTCCCATACGGTGCGCGCGGCTTCCAGCACCCGGTGGGGATTGACGCCCCGAGGCGGGTCGAGTTCCACGCTCACAACAAAACGCTTGCCAAAAAGTTGCCTTATGCCTTCAGGAGCGCCTTCACCCCCCATTGTTTCATTAGCGGCATGTTCGTCCTCAACGTTCCACGTCCGGACCTGGGGCAAAACAGGCATATGCTGCAGTGTTTGAGCAATGGCTTGGATGTGCGCCGCTGTCGTCCCGCAACACCCGCCAATCACTCGACACCCAGCTTCCGCGAGGGCTGGGGCCATGGTCGCCACATAATGTGGACTGGCCGGATAATGGACATGATTGGCCACCATCGCGGGCTGCCCTGCATTAGGAAAGGCGGCTAACGGAATCTGCAAATCTTTGGCCCGTGGCGCCATTCGAATCACGGCATCCAGCAACGGAGCCGGTCCACTTCCGCAGTTGGCACCCACCAACTGAGGAGGACCGCCTGGTAATTGGCCCATCGCTTCAATGGCCTGTTCGGGCGTAAGCCCGTAACGCGTCGCCCCTTCCGGTGAAAACGCAAAACTCACAATAATCGGCAAGAGGCTTTCCTCGCGAATGGCTTCTACCGCGGCTAATACCGTGGGAATATCAGACATCGTCTCCACAATAAAGCCATCGACTCCACCAGCTAACAGTCCCGCGACCACCGGGCGATAATAGTCCACGGCCTCTTCATGCGTAAGGCTCTCCATAACCGGCGAGGCGACAGGTTGTGCCAAAGGTCCTATCGATCCAACAATCCACGCGGGTTCGCCAAAGATATCGCGCGCGTGTCGCGCAATTTGCGCTGCGCGGCGGTGCAATAAGACAACGTCGGCTTCGAGCCCCAGTGCCGCCAGTTTGCTCCCATTGGCGGAAAAGGTTTGGGTCTCTAACAACCGTGCTCCGGCCTCGAGATATTGGAGATGGAGATTCATTAACGTGTCAGGCTGTCTTAGCGGCACGAGAGGAAGAGCAGCGGGGTCGATCCCCGCCGCCATAAGCGCCGTGCCTGATGCTCCGTCCCCTATAATCCACGTCGGGTCCCTTAAAGCATCCGCTAACGATTTCACTCGAGGCCTTCCTCTTCCCGCACTGCTTGAACCGCTTGCGCCATTACGCGCAATTTCTCTGTCGCCTCGTCCCATGTACGCGTCTTTAATCCGCAGTCCGGGTCAATCAGCAAATTGTTGAGGGGAACAATTTCAAGTGCCCGCCGAATTCCCGCCTTAACCTCATCGACGGATTCAATGCGGTGCGTGTGCACGTCCACCACGCCTAATGCCAATTCTTTGTTTTGGGGCCAAGGATGGCGCGCCAAAAGGTCGAGCAATGCATAATTCTGATTAGCGGCTTCGAGGTCGAGCTGGTCCACCGGAAGCTCAAATAATCCCGGCAAAATGGTATCAAAATCCCCGTAACAAATATGACTGATGGTCTTCGCCGTCAATCCTTCTGTGACAATCGCCATGGCTTCAATAGCCAAATCCAATTCTTCGGGCCTCGTCGATAACGCGGGTTCATCAATTTGGATATAACGAGCGCCCGCTTTTTCTAATGCCACCGCCTCCTCGTGCACCAGATGAGCTAAATCCAGCACGAGAGAACGACGGTCGGGATAATAGGCATTGAAAGACCAGTCACAAATGGTATAAGGACCGGTGAGCATCCCCTTCACAGGACGGGCCGTCAATTGGGCCGCTTTTTGCCATGATGCGACCGTTAGCCCCGCTGCATCTCCCAAGGCCACAGTGCCTTCGACGATGGGTTTGTGATAATAGCGGTTGCCGTATGACCGAACCGGCAATGACTCCGAAAACCCTTGCCAATTCTCCGCGAAATAAGCGACCATATCGCCTCGCTCCATCTCGCCATGCACAAAAATATCGATGCCCAGTTCTTCTTGCAAATCCATGACTTTTTTCGTCGCGGCCTCTTCCGCTTGTTGCAACTGTTCGCGCGAAATCTCACCGCGGCGAAAACGCGCACGCGCAGCCATAAGTTCCGGAGGCTTGGGAAAACTGCCCACACTAGTGGTCTGTAAATATTTGGCCATTGGGTTGTTTGTCCTTTCTGTCGGTTAACCGTTGATCAGGGTTTTGAGGTCCTGTAAAAGACGTACTTTCGCCGCCGCCCGGTCAGGAGGCAAAAATTCCAATCCACAGTTGGGGTGTACCCAAACCCGATCAGAACCTTGGCGACGCAATACCGGTTCCAAGATGTCGACCACCTGATGAGCATCTTCCATTCTCACATTGCGCCCATCAATGATTCCCACGCCCACTGAAGCAGGCAGGGTGTGAGACGCCAGGCGATCAAGAATGGCCGGTTCGCTTACGGCATCAAAAGATAGCCGCGCAAAGGGTAATGCTGCCAACGTGTCCAGCCACGGTGACGAGGGTCCCCAATACAGAGCTAACGACTGCTCCAGTGGTCCTTCCAACGCTAGGAGCTTCTGGTACGCTTCTTGAACGAACGCTGTGGGCCAACGATCCGCATAGCGCGCCAGCGCCGGCTCATCCCACTGCACCTCAACAATACCCGTATCAGCGAGGTGACGGACGGTCAACCGCATGACATCAACCAAGTCACTTAATAGCGTTTCCTCATTGTGGTAATTTTTGTCTTCCACCATAGATAAAAAGGTAAAGAGGCCCGGAAGGACAATTGTCACGGGAATACGAGATAAAGAGGCCGCTTCGCGACTCCATGCCGCTAGCGTTCCCCCTTGATATTGTAGGCGACCTGTGACGACCGGATGACGTACGTAAAAGTTGTTGTCAAACAGCCGCAGTAGACCCGCACTGTACACATTATCCAAGTCCCGAACGACGGGATCAAAGAGATCGTACCAGCGGATCTGGCCATCTGTGGTCCTATCACACTGTGCATCAGCGGCTAAGTCCACGACCCGTTTTACAACACTTTCATAGGTCGAGTACAGTTGCTCCGGCGAGATTTGCCCTTTTTCGAAACGTTGAATAGCAGTCCGGACACTCGGCCCCGGACCCGCCGGAATTTTCGGATAAGACCCCATAATCGTTGTCTTCATTATATAATTTCTCCCCTGTTCTGATCTCACCGGCATCAAAGTCGTTGAGGAAATGAAGCTGGACGCGTGGCGTGGACCAGACAGAGCCCGGCACATCCAACCATAAAAAAACGCCTACTTAGAGAAGAGGCGTTAGCTCTTCTCATCTTAAAGAATACGAATCCGTATTCTTCCGGAATTGGCACCCACCCTATGGGGGTTGCCGGGTTTCATCGGGCCAGTCCCTCCACCACTCTGGATAAGAAGTAAATCTTATTGAATTGTAAGCAAAATACCATGGCGTCGCGAAATGGTCAAGAGACATTGCATAAAATAATATAATTGCCATTTTTTGGTATGGATGATAGAGTATCCATAGGAGGTGGCACCATGTCGTCATCGGGCTCGTCTTTATCCAAAGAACGGCGCCACAGCGTGCTGGATTCCGACTCTAAACCAGCTCGCCGCCGCCATGTGTTCCGTTGGTTCGTCGTCATTGTTGCCGTTCTCGGCTCTGTCTTGTTATGGCAGTTGAATTTTTTCATCCACACCTTAGGGGATGCCCAGCGCAGTCTCGAGTCATGGCAAGGAGTCCGCGCCATATTAGGCTCCTTTTTAACCTTTGCTGCTATGCAAATCAGCCACACGGCCTTGACCTTGTGGCATCACGTCTTCCATTAAGCGACTCCCGCTGCCCTTAATGCGGCGGGAGCTCTTGCTCTCCTTCCCCTACCTCTCGCCCATTCTTTCTATACAAAAATCCTCCGTCTAGGAGTTTCGTGCCTTGCACACAGCCCCATCTTCGCTGAAAATAGGAGTGATGATTGCGGGACTACCTGTCCACAATACTTAGGCCATGCGCATTAGTGAACCGACAGCGCAGGAGAAAGAAGGCGTGCCACATGGATGATAATGCGGGAATGTCTTTTGAGATTCTCGCGGCTGGACTGGAGGATGTCCGCCATGACGTCCCAATGCTTATGACCGTCTTGGCGCATAAGCTGGAGGCGTCGTTGCCCGAAAACGTGCGGGTGGTTCGTCAGTCGGGCCTCTTCTCCAAAACGTCATCCATTAAGTCGATCACCCTAACCTTTGACAATGTACGCTACCAACTTAGTGCCAAGGGCGGTCAACTGCTTCCCGAACGGCAAAAGATCGTGCACGACGTCGTATTAAAGACGGACCGTATTCCCTTAGACGCCTGGCTACGTGACGTGCTCAATTATTTATTGGAAGAAAGCCGTCGCCATGAAAATGCCCGTGATATTTTGGATCGTTTTCTCACTTCTTGATCGGCTGATATTGCCCCAGAAAGGACGATTTTTGTGCATCATATGAGGAGCCCTCAGTGGCATCCTGAAACTCTTGCTGCTCACTGCGGCGTCGGACAAGATCTCGCATATGGATCTGTTAGCACCCCGATTTATCAAACGGTGACGTATCAGCATCCGGGTGAGAACCTTGGCCAATACGACTATAGCCGGACCGAAAACCCAACCCGCCACAGCGCGCAAGAGGCTATCAACCGTCTTGATGGAGGTGCTGGCGCTCTTTTATATGGAAGCGGCATGGCTGCTCTCACGGCTTTGGTGCACATGCTCCACCAAGGCGATCATGTGATTGTCACTGACGATGCCTATGGGGGGACCTATCGCTTATTGGTAGATGTTTTTGCAAAATTTGGCATTCGCTCCTCGATGGTTAACACGCGCCAACTCGATGCGGTCGAGCGCGCCTTTACGGACACGACGCGTCTTGTTATTGCGGAAAGCCCTAGTAACCCCTTATTGCAAGTCAGTCCATTACGAGCTCTTGCGGAAATGGCCCATGCCCATGGTGCCAAATTGGCTATTGATAATACGTTTATGACCGCGGTTCGCCAGCGGCCTTTAGACTTAGGGGCTGATTTTGCGGTGTATAGCGCGACCAAATATATGGCGGGCCATAATGATGTCTTGGCCGGGGCAACGGTCTGTCGTTATGCCGAAGACTATGCGCAACTCAACGAACTCACCAATGCCACCGGAAGCATTCTGGGCCCGTGGGATGCGTGGTTACTGCTCAGAGGCCTCAAAACATTAGCTATTCGGATGGACCGTCAAGAAGCCAATGCTGCCGCCATTGCCGCGTTTCTCGCACGTCATCCCCGGGTTCAACGCGTCTTTTACCCTGGGCTCAATAGTCCCGAACAAGACGCCTTGCAAAAAAGTCAGGCTTCTGGAACCGGGGCCATGCTTTCATTTGTCTTGGACGATCCTAATCGTTACATTGACTTTATGAACGCTTTGCAATTGATTTTGCCGGCCGTTAGTCTTGGGGGAGTGGAATCCCTGATCACTCATCCTTTTAATGAAACCCATAGGGAGTTGCCCGAAGAAGTCCGCTGGCAACTTGGTATTATTCCCGGTCTCATGCGGTTATCCGTCGGCATTGAACATGTGGATGATCTCATGGCCGACTTAGACCAAGCGCTCAACTCCCTATCCTAGATGCGTCAAAGGAGTCTATGATGCCACACAAACAGACGGAGTTTATTCACACCGGCCAGGAGATTGACCCTGCCACCCAGGCGGTTACGCCTCCCATTTATCGTGCCACCACCTATCACCAAGCCGATCCCTGGAATCCCCCAACGTATGATTACGCGCGTTCGGGCAATCCAACCCGGCATGCTTTTGAAGCGGCCATGGCAAGCCTTGAGCACGGGAGCCGCGGTATGGCTTTTTCCTCGGGCATGGCCGCTTTGACGGCGGCTTTCATGCTGTTTTCTCAAGGCGATCATCTCCTCGTCACGCGAGACTGCCAAGGAGGCACACAGCGCGTCTTACGCGGCGTATTCAGCCGATTTGGCATTCATGCGAGCTATGTCGATACCGAAGACCTTAACGCCCTAGAAGCCGCATTAACGCCAAAGACCAAAGCCATTTTAGTGGAAAACTTTAGTAATCCGTTCCTACATGTGACAGATATCGCTCGGGTCTCGACATGGGCGCACGGTCATGGCTTATTGGTTTTGGTCGACAATACGTTTATTACGCCGTACCTACAAAATCCTTTAGACCTTGGCGCCGACATTGTCATTCACTCGGCAACCAAGATGATTGGTGGGCACTCCGACATCACCGCGGGCGTTGCCGTCACCAAAGATGAGGATTTAGGACGACAGCTGTACTTCATCCAAAATGCGTGTGGCGCTATCTTGTCTCCGGACGATGCATACATGAGCCTGCGTGGCCTGCATACATTACCCGTACGCATGGAGCAAGCGCAAAAGACAGCCCAATTACTGGCCCAATTTCTCTTGACCCATCAAGATGTTCACACGGTCTATTACCCTGGACTACCCAGTCATCCCGGACATGATGTAGCCCGAGATACCATGCGCGGTTTCGGGCAAATGCTCACGATTCGTCTGCATCATGCCGAACAGGTTCCTGGTATGGCGGAACATCTCGCCTTGGCTCGCGTAGGCGCAGGTTTTGGGGGCACAGAAACCATTGTATCTCTGCCCGAACTGCATTGCCACGCCGCTTTAACGCCAGAAGAACGCACCGAGCGGCACATCACACCCGATGTTGTACGCATTTCCGTCGGACTCGAGTCAGCGGCGGACTTGATTCAGGATTTTCAACAAGCTTTGACGGCTTCCCGTCTTTAATCCTGTGAGAGGGGACCTCCTTCTTAGGACGGTCCCTAACCAGGCGTTTAGGCCGAATTTTTGCATCGTCCTCGAGAATTGAATTGCTCTCCTCTAAGAGATTTCCGTTCCATCGGTCCTACTCAAACCTAACTAAACAGGTTCAAAGCTGACTTCCGGCTTCGCTGAGGCCGATTTCACCGCCGTCTTGCGATGGCGCTCAGAGCCTTCTGGACCTATGTCAATAAAATGGACACCCAAAATGGAGACATTATCCCGATCACGCTTGATATGCCGCCTCAGCCTCGGCTGGAGTCTGATAATCTAGGGCGCTATGGACGCGCTGCCGATTATAAAAAATCTCGATATCGGCAAAGATCGCAACTTCCGCTTCTGCCCGGGTTCGGAATTTCGTCAGGTCAATGAGGGCTGCCGTAACGTTCCCCTGACGCGGTCAACACCGCCCGAATCCGTTCGACCCGCCGGGCCCGAACTTGCGCTGGAGCACTGGGAGGGCGATGGCGCCACGCCTAAGACCCGCTTCGCGAAACGTCGAGGATTTGGCACCTCTGCGTGATGGAGACGGGGAAACGGTGTGCATGAATGAACGGAACGATGACTTCCGATCGTTGGTGACCAGGCGCAGCGCTTGGTCTTCCGCTTTCAGATGCTTCCCGACAAAGGGTTCGACCGGGTCGGCTTTGTAGGCGGCAATCCCCCCATACAACGTGTTGCTGGGAATGCCCAGTTCGCGCGCCACTTTTTTGTCGGGTCAACACGCGTTGAACCGCTTGTTCTTTAAACGCGCGATCCTATGGATTGGCCATCGGATTCACCTCAATTGAGCATTATTGTATCATCTTGTCTCAATACGAGGTGTCCACAATTTAGACTAACATCCACATCGTGACACGGCAGAATCCGCCCGGTCTCGAGCACCAATCGGCACGACACGGGCGTGACGTCACCTTCTCTGTCGCGGAATCGGGCGGCCCTTATCACGATACCTTCTGTTTCTTCACAAATTCAACCCCAAGTACACTGCATCCCGCTCTTCCCGACGAATCCCAATGTAGGCCAGCGTGGTGCCCGGACTGCTGAGGTTCAAAATCTGCTGAATAATAGCGAGATCCACCCCGGAGCGAAACGCCCAGTACCCGAACGATATCTTGTCCAGTATTTTAGAAACTGATCTTCTTGCGCTGTGGCATTTCGAACAGAGTTTTCTGCAGGCGGTGAGACTAGCCCATCCGCTGGATGGGCGATATACTTATTTTGAGCGGGCTCTTGTGCCCCGATCGGCCTCCTCCCGGCGTGCCACGTCTGCGATCTGCCGCCTCTTTGCGCGAGCAGAACCGGAAGGAGGTGGTGCTGATGAGTCTCCACCTGACCGCACCCGTGGCCTTGGCCCTTGTTGGGTTGATGGGACGCTGGCTGTTTCGGCGTCGCAAAAAGTAATCCGCGCGGGAGAGCAGCCCGGCGGATTACGATGAGTCTCTAGCTCTTTGTTTATCGATCGCAGACGTGGAGCTCTGCACGGTGCCGGTCACCCACCCGGGTGCCGTGCATCTTTCTATCATGTTTAGAATACTTCGTTTTCATACGTTCTGCAACGGGCAACGCAGGTTTAGTCTAGGCCGTTACAATCGAAGGATACGGCAAGGACGTCCGCTTCTTGCCCACACCCCTACGATGCACCGGGGATGCGTAAACTTCACCCCTCGCGGGCGGCCTTTATCACGATCCGTTTGGAGTCTCATAAATTCAATCCCAAATAGACCGCATACCCATGATGATCACCTCATTCTATTAGATGAGCATCATCGAGTTCGTGGTGTCCATGGAATAGACTAACATCCACCCGTCGGCGAACCAGCACGACCGTCCTTGTGCCCCCACTTTCCAGAGCGAGTCGCAGCCGCGCCTATGTGTTACGTTGGGCAATCGGGGTGTGCAACGGACCAACCCCCTATAATTGGTCGGCGGATTTACTTGTCTTATGGTCTTATGGCCCGAAATTCAAGGAATCGTTGCCGAATGCCATTAACATTTCGTCGCATGCGGGTCTTAGGCCAAAAGGCCTCCATTCCTTATGCCATAAGCAAGGCCTCACTAAATCACATGACCAAAATGCTCGCGGTCACACGGGCTCCGGAAATCGGAGTCAATGCCATTGCTCCAAGTCTAGTGGACACGCCCATGACGCACGCTTGGCAAGAAGTCCATGACTTGTGGCGTGCCAAGTCCCCTATGCAACGGGGTGCGTCCCCCATGGAAATTGCTGAAATCGCTCTCATGCTGGCCAATTCCACCTATCTTACGCGCGAGGTCGTCAGGGGAGATGGCGGATTAAACCTTACGTAGGCGACCTTGTGTTCTCACGAGGCCATATCTTTGATATAGTCCAAAATGAACCAGCAATCCCATGATGATTGTGTAGAAAAGAAAGGAGGCACGAGGGTGAAAATCTTTCCGGTACATTTTAAATCCGGGGGACAAGAGATCCGAGGACTCGGATATGGTCCTGAAGACGGAGTCCCTGCACCTTTTCGGGCTATTGTCATCCACGGCTATAGCTCCTCGAAACACCTCATGGACCCCGTATCGACCGCTTTGGCCAAAGCGGGGTATCCTGTCGTGTCAATTGACCTTCCAGGCCATAAGTTGGGTGCCAGCGGCGGATCGTTGATCAGCTTTGATATGGCCGTGCAAGCGGCACTCGACGCGCATCGGCAGCTGACCTCCCCCGCACCTCCCGTGTATATTGGTCACAGCATGGGCGCTGCAGCCGCATTGGTGGCGGGCAGCTTGGACCCTGCCGCGGTCGGAGTGGCAAGTTTAGGATTAGGATATCCCGTCACGGTCATGCGCCCTAATCCCGAAGTGATCCAATATTATTTAGAACGATGGGCATGGGTTGACGGCGCCAGTCCCGTCGAAGTCGGACTCGCCATGGACAAAGCTTTGCCTCAAGCTCTAGAGAAATTAGCCACCCGTCCCTTTTTGCTGGTCAGTGGAAGCCGCGACAAGGAGCTTCCCCCCTCAAGCGCAGCCCAGCTCTTTGCCATGGCTCATGGTCCCAAAACGCATAATACCGTGGATGCCGACCACTCCGGCATCCCGCTCCTCGCCGCCCCGTTCGTGGTGGAGTGGCTTAATGCTGTTCAATCCTCAAAGGCCTCATCCTAAGCCAACAGGTCGAAGGCTGCATGCGACATCCTTCGACCTGTTGACCCGTTATTCAGGATGCCGCTGCAACCAGCCCTCTTTGGCCTGACGCCTGACCACTTTGCCCGAAGGCCCGATGGGAAGTTCTTCCACGACCTCAATAATATAGGGTCGTTTGTAATCGGCTAATTGCTCTTTGGCCAGCTGATATAAACTTTCCACGTCGACGTTATGCCCACTGCGCGGTACGACTAAGGCGACCACGCGTTCGCCTCGCCTCGGATCGGGCACCCCAAAGACCGTAGCCATCCCCAAGTCGGGATGACGTAACAACGCTTCCTCCACCTCGACCGGATAAACATTTTCTCCCGCGACAATAATCATGTCCTGTTTGCGATCCACTAAAAACAATAAGCCGTCCGCACTTAAATAGCCCATATCCCCAACGGTTAAGTAGCCGTCCTGTGTGAAGCTCTCACGGGTCGCCTCAGGGTTACCCCAATACTCTTTCATGAGCGATGGCCCTTTAACGAATACCTCACCAATGACGCCAGGCGGTTGCGGCTGCCGGTGCTCATCCAAAATCCGGATATCTTGTCCGATGACGGGATATCCCACCGATCCTAACGGTCCATCTAAGCGGTGTCGAATCACAGAACACGCCCCGTACTCTGTTGAGCCGTAAATATCGTAGAGACGCACTTGGGAGAATCCCCGCAAAATCCGATCACGCAAGGTACTATCCAGCGGAGCGGACGCCGTAAGAATGACCCGTAAGGTTTCGGTGTCGACTTTTCCTGCTTCAACCGCATCGGCTAAAAAGGATAGCAAGGTCGGCACAAACATCGTATAGGTCACGCGGTGCCGATTCATTTCCTCGACGATATGCTGCGGATGAATGGCACGGTGGGGATAAATGACGCAGGTCGCCCCGATTATCGCAGACAACGTCACGACCCACAAGGAGTTCACATGAAACATTGGTAAGACCGCTAGGCCCACGTCTTCGGAGGAAATCCCCAATTCCGCCACCAACGTCAACGCAATCATCAGGTTGCTGATATGGGTCCTCACAGCTCCTTTGGGTTTGCCCGTCGTCCCTGAAGTGTAGACAATCACCCACACATCATCTTCCACAATGTCCACCCGGACCGGCTCAGACGGGGCCGCCGCCACGAGTTTTTCCCAACTGCGAGCCGGGCTGGCATCGTCGAGATGGGTATAGTAGACCGGGACCAAACTCTCCACACTGCTCAAAGCGGGCAGAAAATCTTTGTCCGCCACGATGAGGCTAATCTGACTATCCAATAACGCATAGCGAATTTCTTCTGGTGTCCAGCGAAGGTTAATCGGTACCCCAATGATCCCCGCCTTAGCGAGACCGAAATAGGCTTCGGCCATATCCAAGCCATTAGGCAATAGCAGTCCCACCCGCTGACCTTTGGTCAATCCTAAGGACAACAGTGCCTGCGCAATACGATTAGTCTTTAAATCTAATTCCTGAAAGCTAAGCTGCTCCTCCCCAAAAATTAGCGCCGGTTTGTTTTTATGGCGGACTGCCGCCCCATGTAATGCCTCTCCGACTGTTAGCACATTGTCCAACCTTTCTCATTACGTCGTGAACAAATTACGGAACTTCAGGCCCTTCCCGACCTACTCGCCCATACCCACTGACGACCAGCGTGACCCCCATCACCACAGCAGTGGCCGCGACGGTCGCGACCAGAATATGGGCCGTACTCAATGTAAAGGCGCGCAACGTATGATCGTGGACGAGCGTCCACGTCCATACGAGCAATCCACATCCTGTTGTCGTGATGACTTCCCATCGGCTTTGGGCGATCGAGTAAAACATCGCGATATTTAAAAGTCCAAGCCCTATCATGCCCCAATCATAAGACGGGAGCCATGGCGCAATCGCAAGAAAACGAGGGCCTAATATCATTATCACCAATCGCGCGCCGTGTGCAATAAAAATCCACTGGGCCAGCCCCGCTAAGAGCCCATACACGGCAACAGTCAATCCCAAGTATGAATAGCGGTGGCTGGGATCGGATAACATGGCCGTAAGCATCACCGTGGCCAAACTCCCCGACACAAAATCAATGCTATGCCCCATGATAGCCATACCGGTATATTGGCCCGCAATCTCTGGCGGTAATGCGTATTTGGCCGCCAGTCCATCGACAATCGCATATAACACATTGATGACCGCGACGACGCCCGTGGCCGTTACCATACCGAATCCGGTTGCCTCTTCTTGGACAGGCACGGTGCGTACCATCCGGCGGCTTACCACCCACGTCACCCACGCCGCCGCGCCTTCTAGTCCGCCCACTACCACCAAACGATAAACGGGCCACAATGCACTGCTCGCGGCAACAACGCGAAAGAGCCCGTTTAATACCGCAAGCGCGCCCACTAAGAGATACCTGCGGGCGTTTTGCAATATACCGGTATTCGCCGCCAAAGCGAGGCTGGGTACCACTTCTGCGGTAAAAATGATAAGTAACAGCTGACTAACATGAAACGTACGGGACAAGGGCCCGGCAAACACCCAAATCGCTGCCCACGAGACAACACCAATTCCCCACAACCACCATGCATCTCGTTGCCCTGCTGAGCGCGGCCGTTTGCCCAAGCGCGTATAGATGAGCACCACCACCGATGCCGGCATCACTAAGAAACTTGTAACATTGAGAAAGGTTGTCAAATCACCATACTTGTGGGGACCTAGAACATGCGCCAGAACCACATGATATAAATAATTGAATACCCCAACCAGCAAGGCCGAAAATCCTAGCACAACATTGTCCGACCAAAATTGGTGATTTTTAGCCACGTGTCCCACCGCCCCCGCTTGCTTTAGGACTATCTTGTCCATAAAGCAAGGGGATCTATTTCGACAAAAAAATTCGCCCAAGCTACACGCATAGCTTGGGCAATTAATATTTCGCGGTTCATTCAGCGGGAAACCAAATCACACATCCCAAGGACTTGGTTTCTCTATCATGATTATTCGACATTCCCCCTAAAAATCCTTTCATAATCTGCCAAAATGTTAGTCGTTTGGCGACTAAGCTAAGGCTGTGATCCAATTTGATGCAACAGGAGTTGCATCACGGCGTTGTTGGCATACCCGATATGCCACAAGGCCACCCCCGCCAAATGGTCTTGTTTCGCTAAAAGAATTTTCTGATTCATGCCTTGCAAACTTTCCCACCACGCAATACGCGGCCCCGAAGACGTGTCATATCGCGCATACGTTTCTTGATATTGTTGACTCCACACCGCATGCTGGTCCATGGTAGGAGTAACGGCATTATAAGGAATCGTTTGGGCATTCGTGCTGCCAATGGGCCAACTATATCCATAAAGGGCAATGCCTAGATCAATCTTTGATGCCGGAACCACGGTCATTAACCGCTTTAAGATATTCTCCACCCACGGCATGCCTGCCACAGGTCCTTCCAAACTCCCATCATCATGCTCATCATAGCTCATTAAGATAAACTGGTTCACTTCCCGACCCAAGACCCCGTAATTATAGGCTCCACCCGAATGCGGCACGATATCGATGGTAATCGTATCGGACCTAGGCAGGAAGTCACGCAAGTCAATCATAAACCCCGATAATTGATTGACCACGCGAGTGTGGGCGGGCTCAAAATCGATATTCACTCCTTGAAAATGCATTTTGCCGACCATGTCCGCGATATTGCGCGCCGCTGCCACGCGTGTCACTGGATTATCCAAAAAAGCCTGTGTGCCTGTCCCGTCATTGACCAGGGGAGTAATCGGAATATGCGCCTTTTGTGCCTGCTGCAATATAGTCGTATTAACATGAGCACTCAGCCCGCCATACGCGTCCACCGAATACCAAAAAGGTGCTAAGTCTGTGATAGCGTGCGGATGGCTGTAGAGATAGGTCAAGGGCGTCGACACATCATTGGCCCAAAATGCTACCACCTGTAACTTGGACGGCGCTTGGCTTCCGGATTTTGCCGCACGAGCCCCTAAACCACACCCGGATAGCGCGAGCGCTATGGTCACCACCAAACTTTTTGACAGCCATTGTTTGAATTTCCCGTGAACCATGTTAACCACCTCATCCTAAAGCTTGACCGAAAAAGGGGTCAAACATGCTCTCTTTGATCTTGAGAATTCTAGTAAAGTTCCCCAATTTGACTCATCCGTCGAATCATGGACAAGGCAATTCCTGGCACTTTCTTTGGGACCTCTCATATCCCTCTCATGCACCGCGGGGTATACTATAGAGAAGCTAAGCTGATGTTAGAGGAGGGATCGCGGTGCTCCATCAAAAACCGGCGGATTCCCCAGATTCCCATCACTCCGCCACTCCCAAAAAAGGTCGGTGGATACTGGTCGGGGCTGCCACGGTGATTGTTGGCTTGACCTTGTTTTACAGTGCCAATTGGTCTGGCCTCACGCATCTACCGCAACTGACCCGGCAGCGTTTACGCCAAGCCCACGCCCCCTGGACGTCATTCCATCAGATATCACCATGGTTCTCCAAGGCTTTAGTTGCCACCGAAGACCGGACATTTTATACCAACTGGGGCATTTCTTTTGAAGGCATTGCACGGGCAGCTTGGGTCGATTTGCAGACCGATGCCTTTACCCAAGGGGGGAGCACCATTACCCAGCAGCTCATTCGCGATCTCCTGCTGTCGCCTGTCAAAACCATTCCCCGTAAAATCACGGGCGTCTTATTGTCGCTGATGGCGACCCAACTCTATTCCAAAAAGACTCTCCTGACTTTGTATATGAACGAAGTGTACTTAGGCGATCACGCCTATGGTATTGGGCAAGCCGCTCGAAACTATTTTGGCATTGCACCAAGTCAATTGACTCTCCCCGAAGCTTCTTTGCTCGCAGGACTCCCCCAAGCCCCCTCCCTTTATGATCCATTCGTTCATTTTCGTCTCGCCAAGAAGCGTCAATTAGAGGTGTTAAACAGCATGGTGCAAGACCATATGATTTCAGCCGCACAAGCGAAAATAGCTTACCGTGCGCCATTGCCTTTAACCGGTTCCCACCCAGCATAAAAAGATAAGCCGACCTCCCAGATCACTCCTTCTAGGGGGGTCGGCTCCTTGGATGCGGCGTTTCGCTTACCGCCGCAGTTTCTTCAATTCTCCCATCAAGCGGTCATTGAGCACGCGAATGTGGGTCCCTTTCATACCCAGTGAGCGTGATTCAATCACACCAGCAGACTCAAATTTCCGCAACGCATTAACAATCACCGAACGCGTGATCCCGACACGGTCAGCAATTTTTGACGCCACCAGTAATCCTTCTTCTCCACCCAGTTCATCAAAAATGTGCTGAACCGCTTCCAACTCCGAATAGGACAGCGTATCAATCGCCACTTTCACAGCAGCTTTTTTACGCGCTTCCATCTCCAATTCATCCGACTTGGAGCGCAGAATTTCCATCGCCACCACCGTTGCGCCATATTCCGCGAGCACCAAATCTTCATCATTGAATTCCCGGCCAAAGCGCGATATCACGAGCGTTCCCAACCGATCACCACCGCCATTGACAGGCACTATCGTGGTAATCTTATTTTCGTACAAACACGCCTTATCGCGGAAGAATACGCACTTACGCGATTCCTGCGATACGTTCGGATAGGTTTCATCAACCTTGAGTAAGCCATTGTTGTAATTACTCGGAAACGCTTCTTCCGCTAAGACTTCACGAATCATGATGTCACATTCAAAGCCGTCCAATAAGCTATAGCCTAAAATTTTACCCCGGCGACTTACGACATATACGTTGGCCTGAATGAGTTCGCTTAAAATCTTAGCCATCTCTTCAAAATTGACTGGATGTCCAGCCGTTCGCTGTAGTAACCGATTAATGCGTCGTGTTTTTTCCAATAATTCTTCCACGACATGCACCTCCCTGATTCGACAAAGTTCCCTGTCGTCACAATTTTCACCACTTGAGTATACCACAGCGACGTTGGATTGTGTAAACGAAAAAAAACATTCAGAGTATATACCGATTGATGTCAATATTTTCGGCGATCTTTGCCAAGCGTTGTTGTACGTATGTTGCGGTGATGGGAATCTTTTGGCCTGACAACTCCGGGGCCGAGAAATTCAGTTCCTCGAGCACCTTCTCCAAAATCGTATGGAGCCGCCGCGCCCCAATATTTTCGGTATCCCGGTTGACCTGGTACGCATATCGAGCCATTTCCCATAACGCGCCATCATCAAACTCCACCTCCACGCCCTCGGCACCTAGCAGCGCCTTGTATTGCTTAATGAGGGAATGATGGGGTTCGGTCAAGATCTTATAAAAATCTTCCTCCGTCAAGGCATTGAATTCCACGCGAATGGGGAACCGCCCTTGCAGTTCCGGAATCAAATCGCTCGGTTTGGCCACGTGAAAGGCGCCGGCCGCAATAAATAAAATGTGGTCGGTTTTTACAGGCCCATATTTGGTATTGACCGTCGAGCCTTCAACTATGGGGAGAATGTCGCGCTGGACCCCTTCACGAGAGACATCGGGTCCATGCCCCTCCTTACTACTCGAGGCAATCTTGTCAAACTCGTCAATAAAGATAATCCCTTCTTGTTCTGCGCGCCATACCGCGTCCGCATGGGCCGCATCGGTGTCAATCAACTTTTGAGCTTCTTCTTGGGTCAACACCTTACGCGCTTCGGCCACCGTCATTTTCCGCCGTTTGGTCCGTTTAGGCAAAATGCCGGAAAACATCTCACCTAAATTCATTTGGTTTTCTTCGCTACCCGGTAAATTGCCCATCATTGGCAATGCCGGACCCGCGTCCTCGACTTCCACTTCGACGACTTCATGTTCCATGGCTTTCATGCGAAGCTTCTCACGGACCTTGCGGCGTTCATCTTCAATCCTGTGACGTTCCTCGGCACTCACGCTCGACGACGGCTTGTTTTGCCGGGCACCTCCGAAAAGCGCTTCTAAAGGGTTGACATTGGCAGAGGGTTCGTCAGGAAATGGCACAATGGCGTCTACCAATCGGTCCTCCGCAATGCGCTCAGCGCGGTCTTGGACCGCTTGCGACCGTTCTTCCTTCACCATGCGGACACTCGTCTCGACTAAATCCCGCACCATGGCATCTACATCACGGCCCACATACCCCACTTCCGTAAACTTAGTGGCTTCGACTTTGATAAAGGGGACGTGCAGCAAGCGGGCCAAACGCCGTGCTACTTCGGTTTTCCCCACCCCTGTCGGACCAATCATGAGGATGTTCTTGGGCGTAATATCCTCCTGTAATTCAGGATCTAACTGACTGCGGCGCCACCGGTGCCGCAGCGCTATCGCCACAGCGCGTTTAGCGTCATCTTGCCCAACAATGTACCGATCGAGCTCTTCGACAATCTTTCTGGGTGTCATTAACCGATCATCCATACCCAATCCCTCCCTACCCCAGTGTCTCAACCGTCAAATGATGGTTGGTGTAGATGCAAATATCGGCGGCAATGTCTAAAGAGCGCCGGACCACTTCTTCCAGCGGCATGGTTTGCTCGACTGAGGCAAAGGCCCTCGCGGCGGCTAAGGCATAACTCCCCCCTGATCCAATGGCGGCAATAAAGTCATCCGGCTCAATCACTTCACCGGTCCCCGATAGGATGAATAAGTGTTCTTGGTCTGCCACCAGCAACAAGGCCTCCAACTTCCCTAACATGCGGTCGGTCCGCCACTCGCGAGACAACGCCACGGCCGCTCGCGGTAGATTGCCATGACTTTCCTCTAATTTTCCTTCAAAATGTTCGAAAAGAGTTAAGGCGTCGGCCACCGAACCCGCAAATCCCGCAAGCACTTTCCCGTGATAGAGTCGGCGCACTTTGACAGCCGTGTGCTTCATCACCGTGTTTTGACCAAAAGTCACCTGGCCATCTCCACCAATCACCGCTTTGCCATCGCGGACCATCCCTAGCACGGTGGTGCCATGAAATTCCACATTGGACACGATGTATCCCTCCTAGCTCCGCTCCTGTGCTAGGCACGAGGATGGGCATGTTGATAGACTGTAGCAATATGTTCTTGTGAGACTAACGTATACAACTGTGTCGTCCGAAGCGTGCTGTGCCCTAAGAGTTCCTGAATGACACGCAGATCGGCCCCATTCATCAGCATGTGTGTGGCGAAGGAATGCCGGAGCCAATGCGGACTAACATTGCGCTGAATAGCCGCCTTGGCCAACACACTTTTAATAATGCGCCGCACGCTGCGCGTGGTTAAACGGCCACCTTGGTAATTCACAAATAACGCCTGAACGCTGGGACGCGCGAGCCACGGACGACTATGCTCCACATACTGATACAAGGCATCGTGGGCTTTTGTTCCAAACGGAACCACTCGCTGCTTTCCGCCTTTCCCTTGAACATGCACAACATTGGCCACCAAATCCACGTCGTGCTGATCCAAGGAGACCGCCTCTTGACTCCGCAAGCCTGCCCCATAGAGCAATTCCAAAAGGGCCCAGTCACGCAATCCGAGAGGCCCCGGACGTTTCGGCGCTTGTTCAATTAGGTCGTGCGCTTCATCCATCGTCAAGGTGCGGGGCAGAGACGGACGAAACCGCGGCGCTAACAAGCGTTGGGCCGGATTGTCCGCTCGCAATCCATGGCGCTGGGCAAAGCGGTAAAATCCTCGCACCACCGCCACCTTGCGCGCCACCGACCGCGGCGCTAGCCCTTGCGCCAGCAATGAGGCCGCCCAGCGGCGCAAATCTTGACTGCTCAAGGTTTCATAAGGACCTGCCGCTTCGACTAATTGCCGCAAATCTCGGCGGTATGCCTCTATGGTATTCACTGCAGCATGCTCGACATTCTGCAAATAGCGTAAATAGTAGGCAATGCCCTCACTCTCACTCATGCACAGGCTCCAATTGGCGGACAAACTCCTCCATCCGGGCCATGGCCCGGTCGCGAAGCCACTGGCGGCGCGCTTTTTTGTCACGGAGCCCCTGCACTTCCGGAGGCAGTTCAAACAATCCAAAATTCGCATTCATCGGCTGAAAATGCGCAGGGTCCGTATGCGTAATATAATAAGCTAAAGCGCCCATCATTGTCTCGCGCGGAAACACGGGCATTTCTCGACCCTCTAGGTATGCCGACATCCCCACCGCTGCCACGATGCCCATCGCCGCCGATTCCACGTAGCCTTCCACGCCCGTCATCTGTCCCGCAAACCACAAGTCTTCACGCCGCTTGGTATTTAACGTCGGCCTTAAAAGCGCAGGGGACTTGAGATAGGTGTTGCGGTGCATCACACCATAACGCACAAACTCTGGATTGGCTAACGCCGGAATCAACCCGAACACACGCTTCTGCTCGCCCCAACGTAAATTGGTCTGAAAGCCAACCAAACTCATTAAAGATCCTACCGCATTGTCCTGTCGGAGCTGCACAACCGCGTACGGACGGCGTCCCCCTTCAAACGGATTTTCCAATCCAATCGGCTTCATCGGTCCATATAACGGAGTCTTGGGTCCGCGCCGGGCTAGCTCTTCAATGGGCAAGCACCCTTCAAAAAAGGTGCTCGATTCAAAATCATGTCCCAGATGCTGTTCCGCATGAATCAGCGCATCATAGAACACCTCATACTCCGCTTTCGTCAAAGGGCAATTCAGGTAGTCCTCGCTGCCTTCACGCGATCCCCAGAACGCATGCTCCATGTCCACGGTGTCCGTCAGCACAATCGGCGCCGCCGCATCAAAAAAAGAGAGCATACTATCGCCTAAGGTCTCTTGAATAGCACCAGAGAGAGCCTCATGCGTCAACGGCCCCGTCGCAATCAGGCAGGGCTGTGAAGGGATATCTGTCACCACTTCGTGGTGGATAACAATGCGGGGATGCCCTTGTAACCGTTCTGTGACGCGCTGACTAAACACCTCACGGTCGACCGCCAAGGCCGATCCTGCAGGAACTTGCGCGGCCTGTCCTGCTTGAAGAATTAACGAGTCAAATAGCCGCATTTCATCTTTTAACAAGGCCGCTGGCGCTGTACCCTGAATGGACCCCAAAGAGTTGGAACACACCAATTCGGCGAATTGCCCGGTCACGTGGGCAGGGGTCATCACGTCCGGCCGCATTTCATACAGGTGCACCACCCAGCCCCGCTGGGCAAGCTGCCAGGCGGCCTCCGATCCCGCTAGACCTGCGCCTATGACCATCGCTTCATTGGGCCTGCTCTTCTTCATAACCGCATCCCTCCCGCAAACACATCAAACTATCGTGGTTGCCCCGCCGTTTGAAGGCCATGCTCGATCCGCACCGCGGACAGACCTTGTCGCTTGGACGATTCCACGTAACAAAATCACATTCTGGATAGCCCACACATCCGTAAAATGTCCGCCCTTTGCGGGTTCGCCGCACCACCAAATCTTTATGGCACTTAGGACATAAAGCTCCTGTCTTCTCGACATAAGGCTTGGTAAAATCACATTCCGGATACCCTGAGCACGCTAAAAATTTTCCAAACCGGCCATATTTGACCATCATGGGCCGCCCACATTTTTCACACACCTCGTCCGTCTCTTCCAAAGGCAGATCGACCTTTTCGATGTCGTCATCCGCCTTCGCCAGTTCTTCTGAAAACCGCTCATAGAAGCCCTTCAGAACATCTTGCCACTGCATATCATCTGCGGCCACATGGTCCAGTTCGGTCTCAATTTCGGCCGTAAAGCGCGTATCCACGATTTCCGGAAAATAATGTTGCAATAAGTCGACCACCACGCGCCCTAAGTCCGTCGGAATCAGCTTTTTCTGGTCGCGCCGCACGTAGTCTCGATGCAATAGCGTCTCTACAATCGGTGCGTAGGTCGAAGGCCGTCCAATCCCGAGTTCCTCTAAGGTCTTAACTAAGCTGGCTTCGGTATAGCGTGGCGGGGGCTCGGTAAAATGCTCTTGCGGTTCGATCCGGGCAATGGTCAAGACCGTGCCCGCTACAAGATCCAAGAGGGGCTTCGCTTTGGTGTCATCGTCTTGCAACTGGGGATCGGCTTCATCAAAGGACTCTTGGTACACGGTGCTATACCCAGGGAATAAGACCCGGGACCCAGTAGCTCGAAACTTGGCCTGATCTTGGAACGCGACATCAATCGTCGTCGATTCATACACCATCGCCGCCATTTGGCTCGCCACAAACCGTTCCCAAATCAGACGATATAGACGAAGCTGGTCGCGGTTTAATGCGCCCTTTAGCATATCAGGATGCCGACGGACGTTGGTGGGTCGAATCGCCTCGTGGGCATCTTGGACGCCGGGTTTGGCCTTGCTCTGCCGTATTTGACCACTTTCGGGAACATACGCCGGGCCAAAGCGTTCGGCAATATACTCGCGCGCCTCATCACGGGCACCGTCTCCAATCCGTGTCGAATCCGTACGAATGTACGTGACCAGACCGACGGTGCCTTCCCCTGGCACTTCTAAACCTTCGTACAGTTGCTGGGCAAGGCTCATGGTGCGCTTAACCGACAATCCCAACTTCCGCGACGCTTCTTGCTGCAAAGTCGATGTGGTAAAGGGCAAGGCAGGAAACCGCCGCTTCTCCTTAGTTTTGACATCACTCACCACCACTTGGGCGCCAACCTTGACCCCTTGCAGAATTTGTTCCATCTCTTGTGCCGTCACACGACCACGGTGGCCCAAGGGCGCATAATAATGACTCAGAAGTTCCCCATTTTCCGCCACGGCGGTCATATCCACGGTGAAGTATTGCTCTGGCACAAACCGTTGAACGGCATCTTCCCGGTCTACGAGCAGCTTAAGGGCAGCACTTTGGACGCGTCCGGCTGAAAGCCCTGGCCGCACTTTGCGCCAAAGCAAGGGCGAGAGCTGATATCCCACCACCCGGTCTAGAACCCGCCGCGCCTGCTGGGCATTAACGAGTCCCATATCAATAGGCCGTGCTTCTTTAATGGCATGGCTTACAGCGTCTTTGGTAATTTCATGAAATTCAATCCGGTGCACATCTTGAGGCGCAAGGTGCAAAGCCTCAGCCAAATGCCATGAGATCGCTTCCCCTTCGCGATCAGGGTCGGTCGCCAAATAAATCCGGTCGGACTTTTTGGCCGCATCTTTCAGTTCCTTTAATAAGGGGCCCTTGCCCCGAATGGTAATATACCTAGGCTTAAAGCCGTTATCCACGTCGACGCCAAACTGGCTTTTGGGTAAATCCCGCACATGGCCCATAGATGCCTTCACCTGGTATCGTGTTCCCAAAAACCGGCTAATGGTCTTGGCTTTGGCCGGTGATTCCACGATAATGAGCGGCTTCGATCTTGCCATGACAATCCCCCCGGTTCCAAACGTTTTTTCATTATAGCAAACCTCACACCCAGGCTCGGCGTTCTGGCTCGATATTAGCATGACTGTAACAGGGAAGTTCTACGGATGCAAATCTTATCCTGACTTTATCCTATGGCGTCATGGGATAAAATTTTCTTCAAAAAGGTCACACGGTGCACCGGTGACGGCCCATAGTGTTTTAACATCTCTCGGTGATACGTCGTCGGATAACCCTTATGTTGCGCAAATCCATAAACGGGAAATTGTTCGGCTAGGGCTTCCATATACCGGTCCCGCACGACTTTGGCGACAATTGAGGCCGCTGCAATGCTCGCCGAAAGGGCATCACCATGCACGATGGGGATTTCCTGCCAGGGCCCCCCAATACGCATCGCATCGGTGAGCAACACATCCGGGACGCGCCGCAAGTGCCCGATCGCTCGCATCATGGCTAGCCTGCTGGCTTGCAAAATATTAATGCGTTCAATAGTCCGTACCCCGACCATTCCCACTCCGACATCTTCGGCACAGCGCACAATCTCATGATAAAGATGAAGTCGCTGGCGCGCGGTCAATTTCTTCGAGTCATCAACACCCCAAATCGGGGTATCCGCGCGCAAAATGACTGCCGCAGCTACGACTGGTCCCGCCAATGGCCCCCGCCCGACTTCATCAACCCCGCCGATGCGCTGATAAGGCTGTTGCCACACAGCGCGTTCATAATGAGTGAGCTGTTCCCATGCCTCTGATTGACCTTTCATTGAGGCTCCTCCAAACTGAATCGGCCCAGTTTGCCTTGCTGGAAAGCGAGCAATACCGCATCTGCCGCGCGCTGCGCGTCAACGACCCCGCCGGTCCGAAGGAATCCGCGCCGTTTGCCCCAGTCTAACCAGCCTGAAGGATTATCATGATCTTGCGTGAGTTCCCAAATGCGGTCCGCCAGTTGACTGCGTTCTTCAGCAGGGGCGGGTACTATGCCTAGCACTTGCAGTCGCCAGTCATGACTATGTCCTGGCGTCACTACCCCTGGCAAATCGAGCCATTCCCACCCTCCCGGCAGCCTAATCCACTGCGGTCCTCGTGTAATGCCCGGCTTGGCGCCTGTGGCCACGCGGTTCTTTCCGACCATCCGATTCAGTAATGTCGACTTTCCCACATTAGGAACACCGACAACAGCAAGTCGGTAAGGCGGCTTCAGGACCCGACTAATGACCGATTCAATTTGCGTTCGGGCTTTGGGGTCTTGCGCTGTCACCGCAAATGCGTGAATCCCTTGTTTCTGGTATGCCGCAACCCACGCCCGCGTCACGGCGGGATCCGCCAAATCGGCCTTGTTTAAGAGAAGGATCCGCTGGGCTCGTCCAATCCACCGCGTCATAGGGGTATGACGACTAATAGCAGGCGCCCTGGCGTCTGCTATTTCAATAAAGGCCGTAAGGTAAGGAGCCAACTCACGAATAGTTCGCTGGGTCGCTACCATATGGCCTGGATACCAATTTGCTTTGGCCATAGCGCTTCCTTTCAGTTCAATGCAAAAGATGGAAATCACTTAAAGGCCACCACACCACAAACGCCTGGCCTTTAACATTTTTCATGGGCAAGAGACCAAAATACCGACTGTCATAGCTCTTGGGGCGGTTGTCGCCCTCAACCCATAAATACCCCGGCGGAACCTTCGTAGGGGGGACATTCATGGAAGTGCGGTATTTCAAAAAGGGTTCATGGTAACGATGACCATTAATATAGACGACGTTATTCTCCACGCTAATGGTATCCCCGGGCACTCCAATCACCCGTTTAATCCAATCTTGGCTTTTGATCACGGGCGAGCGAAAGACAATAATTTGTCCCGTCTTCGGGGTTTCAAAATCGTAAATGAGTTTGTTCACCAACACCCGTTCACCGGTATGTAAAGTGGGCAACATCGAGATCCCTTCGACCTCATAGGATTCAAATACAAACGTCCGTATGAGGAAGGCCAAAACCACGGCTATCACGATCGTCTCGATAACTTCCCAATAGCCCTTGCGGCGTTCCTTGGTCACGATCACAGCCCCCCAAAGCCTATAAAGATAGCGAAGACACCCGGAAATGAGTGCCTTCGCCACAAATTAGCGCCGTTCTTTAATTCGGGCTGCTTTGCCGCGCAACTTCCTCAAATAATACAACTTCGCTCGGCGTACTTTCCCACGCCGCACGACCTGAATGGATTCAAGCCGCGGAGAATGGAGTAAAAAGGTCCGTTCAACGCCGACCCCATAGCTGACACGACGCACAATGAACGTCTTGGACAATCCCGACCCTTTGATGCCAATGACGACACCCTCAAAATTCTGCACACGTTCACGGTTACCTTCGCGAATCTTTACCGCAACACGCACGGTGTCGCCTGGGCGAAACGCGGGAAGATCCGGTTTCATTTGCTCTTCTTCTAACAATCGAATGTAATCCAATATTTTTCCCCCCTTTACGGGCCAAATGACATTATATCATCCGAAGCATAGCGTCGCAAACGGCCCTACAACAAATCGGGACGGCGCTCGGCGGTTCGCCGCCGGGCTTGCTCAGACTGCCACTTGGCAATTTTAGCATGGTCACCCGATAACAACACGTCCGGAACCGCCTGATCCCGAAACACGCGCGGCCGGGTATACTGTGGGCCTTCTAATCCTCCAGCACCGCTAAAGGATTCTTGCCATGCTCCTTCGTCAGCACCTAAGGCGCCCGGTAACAGCCGCACAATCGCATCAATCATAACCATGGCCGGAATTTCTCCACCCGTCAACACCACGTCCCCAATGGAAACCTCTTGGCCGTGCACCATATGGATCGCGCGTTCGTCAATGCCTTCGTAATGTCCCGCCACGACAATCAGATGTTCAAGCTGGGCTAATTCACGAGCCATGGTTTGGTCAAAACGACGCCCTTGGGCTGATGTGACCAGGACCGTCGGCGCAGCAGCATGATGCACTGTGGCCCATTCCACTGCCGGCACGACGACATCTGCCCGAAGCAACATGCCAATGTTGCCACCAAACGGATAGTCATCGGTGACCCGGTGCGGCCCCACTCCAAACCACCTTAAAGGCACCCGGCGAATATCCACGAGGCCACGATCTTGAGCGCGTCGCACAATGCTGGTGGTCATGGGGCCTTCAAACATTTCCGGAAATAACGTGACGACTTGGATCACCATTACGAGAGATCCTCAAGCCCTGCCGGCACGTCCACTTCCATAATCCCCATATCCAAGTCCACACGTTTCACCACGGATTTCAGGGCTGGGACCAAAAGCGGAGCCCCCTCGTCGCGAGCGACTTCAAACACATCCTGATTGCCGCCTGTACGAATCACCTGCTGGATAACGCCAATCCGGGTATGATTGTGATAATCCCGTACTTCCAAGCCTTCGAGCTGAAACCAATAGTATTCTTGGTTTCCCAATGTAGGCAAGGAGTCAATAGGCACATATAAACCCGCTCCGCGCAAGAGTTCCGCTTGCTCCCTGGTGGCCACCGTGCGCAATTGCATAATCACGAGAGGTGGGCGCGGCGTGACACGCACTACGTCTTGGGGACCCATGAGGCCATCAATCCATACCGTTTTCCGTGACAACAAGCGTTCCGGAAAGTCGGTTGTCGGATACACCCGAAGTTCCCCGTGAATCCCATGCGGCGCCGTGACTTCCCCGACGCTTACAAAATCATCCCACTTACGACTACGCGTTTTTCTCATGTTTTTTGGCCTGTTTCGCCTCATGAATGGACTTCAAAATGCCCGCCTGCCGTAACAACGAGCGCGTCGTGTCCGTGGGCTGAGCGCCATTAGCAATCCACCGTTGGGCTTTTTCTTCATCAATTTTGACAACAGCAGGATCTTTGGTAGGATCATAGTACCCAATTTCGTCCAAGAACTTACCATCCCGCGGCGAACGCGCATCGGCAACCACTACACGATAAAAAGGATGCTTTTTGGCTCCCATCCGGCGCAATCGAATCTTTACCAATCGTATTCCCTCCTTTCCTAGGGGTCCCCTGGGGGATTCTGATTGATGTGCTCAAACGAATTAATGCAGATCGGGAAATCCTTTCAAGGGCAATTTAGGCATGCCCCGTTTCTTGCCCGCTTTCATCTGCTTCATCAATTTGCGCATATCGTTAAACTGTTTTAACAACCGATTGACCTCTTGCACCGTGGTCCCGCTGCCTTTGGCAATGCGAAGACGCCGGCTGCCGTCGATGATATCCGGTTTGCGGCGTTCCTGGATGGTCATGGAATTGATAATCGCTTCCACACGGTCCACCCCTTTATCATCGACTTGGTCTTTGTATTTGTTCAGAGCCCCCATGCCGGGCAACATTTCCATGACTTTGGACAGCGGCCCCAGCTTCTTCACCTGACCTAACATCGCTTGGAAGTCTTCGAAATTAAAGTCTTTCGTGCCAATACGCTTGGCGCGTTCCTCGATTTCGTCTTTGTCCAGCGATTGTTCGGCCTTTTCAATGAGGGTCAAGACGTCACCCATGCCCAAAATGCGAGACGCCATGCGGTCGGGTTGAAAGGGCTCGAGCGCATCCACTTTTTCACCGGAACCGACCAATTTAATGGGCAGCCCCGTGACCTGCCGAATGGATAACGCAGCCCCTCCTCGGGCATCCCCATCAAGCTTCGTTAGCACAACGCCCGTCAATGGCAACTTTTCCTTAAATGCCGACGCGACGCGAACCGCGTCTTGACCGGTCATAGCATCGACAACCAGCAAGGTCTCATGGGCGGGCAATGCCTCATGCATCTCAACCAATTCGGTCATGAGGGTCTCGTCCACGTGAAGTCGGCCCGCCGTGTCCACTAAGACAACGTCTTTGGCAAGTTGGCGACTTTTTTGCCACCCTTCTTGCGCCAGCTGAACCGGTGACAAGCCCGGCGAAAACACCACGGGGACATCAATTTGTTGACCTAAGGCCTGCAATTGGTCCACAGCCGCCGGGCGGTAGATGTCCGCCGCCACCATAAGGGGCTGGCGGCCTTGCTGCTTTAACATCTTCGCCAATTTTGCGGTCGTGGTGGTTTTTCCGGAACCTTGAAGGCCCACGAGGTAGATGACCGTTGGTGGATTGGAGGCCATTTTGATGCGCTCAACTTGACCGCCCATCAGGGTGGTCAGATGGTCGCGAACAATACGCACCACCCCTTGAGCCGGAGTGAGGCTGTCCAACACATCTTGACCCACCGCTTCTTCTTCAACCTGGCTTAGAAATTCTTTGACCACTTTGAAATTCACGTCCGCTTCCAGCAACGCAAAGCGTACATCCCGTAGCCCTTCACGGACATCGTCCGCCGTCAATCGGCCTTGACTACGCATCCGCTTAAACGTGGCTTGCAGCTTTTCGGTCAAATTGTCAAACATCGCCTCGGTCCTCCTCTCCCGCCAATTCGGCAATCCAGTGTAATGCTTGATCTTGCCATGTCCCAGCCGGTGCCGCTTCAACAGCCTGCCGGAGGTGTTCAAGCAGGCGAATTTGATGGTGCCGATGTTCCACTAAATGCAATGCCGCTTCAAACATTTCCAGACTTTTGGCCGTGCGGTTTAGCAAATCATGGATAGCCGTCCGCGTCACGTGGTGAGCGTCTGCAATCTCCATCAACGACCAGTCTTCCACATAATACAGTCGCCACACCTCTTGTTGGTGCTCGGTGAGCAAAGCCCCATAGTAATCGAAGAGGAGATTGGCGCGTTCTCGGTCTGGTCGCTGCATCTCACCACCGCCTTGCACCTGTAAAGCATTATTACTTAACAGACTGTCATATCATACGCATAAGGGGGACTCTTGTCAATGGCGCCCTCAGGACATCCATTGGCGCAGGGCATCTAGCACCCCAAACGCGCCGGGATATTGGGAGCGAATAATCCATTCGGGCAAACATTCGCGGACCCGAGGTTCGCCATTGGCCACAAGGACGCCCGGATAATGCCCATTTAACATATCGCCATCATTTTCGGCATCCCCGGCAACAAAACAATTTTCGGACTTCACCCTGATTCTTCGCAAAATATATTGCAATGCACGACTCTTTAACGCGGTACAGGGTAAAATGTCGAGGCGCAGTTCTTCAGGGTACCACAGCGTGCGCACCAGCAAGTGGTGTTCGGTCAAACATTGTTGCACCCGCGTTAACAACTGAGGATCCTCCAATTCGAAGGCAATTCGCCAATGAGAACTCCGCCCTCGGTAAATCACGCCCGATACTTCGCTCAAGGCCGAACGCAGTCGGCGCGGCGACCAATGGCGGCGCTGTTCAAAAGCCCAGACCTCGTCCGCTTCCAAATTCGGTCCCCAAAAAATATCAGCGCCAACGTCCGTCGCAATCGCCAAGGGGGTCGGAAAGCCATATCGGCAGATGATCGCATGCGCGTTGCTCAAGGTGCGGCCTGTTAGATAAATCACACCTAATTCGGGGTGCTCCATGAGATAGTCGCGAACCGCTTGCTCGCCACCGTGTCCAATTAATGTGCCATCAATATCAGTAGCCAACACTCGTTTCATGGTGGCCACTGGACGCCACCTCCTCATAGACCGTTTGGAGTCTTTGGGCCATATGATTCACCGTATGATGGCGTTGAACCATTTCTTGGCCGTTCATTCCCCATTGCCGCGCCTGGCTTGGGTTATTCCACAACTGTAACGCGGCCTCCCACAACTGGTCAATACGTGTACGGTCAATCAAAATCCCGTTAAATCCGGACTCGATCCAATCTTGAACACCCGGCACATTTGTCCCAATGACCGGGCAGCCGGAGGCCATGGCTTCTACCACGGCCATGCCCAATGTGGGCCCTTGATTGGGGGCAATCAGCGCCGCAGCCGATCCCATATAGATAGCAATGGCATGATGCGGTGTGGGACCGAGGAACCGAATGTGTTTGCCTAAAGGGCGCGCTAATTCGGCTAAGGTCGGATTGGTGGGGAGCCCTCCTAGAACCTCACCCGGGCTTCCTCCTACCACTAATAAGGTCAAATCGTCGGGTAATGGATGCTGTCCCATGACCTCCAGCACCTCTTTTATCCCCCGCCCCTCTTCTAACCGGCCAACGTAGAGCAAAGGCGGACGATAGAGGCCTAGTCCCCGGAGCAAGGGACCCGCGTCACGAACAAAAAAATTGGTAATGTCAACCCCAGGAGAGACCACGTACAAAGGGACATCAGGAGCTGTTTGATGAATCATTTCGCTCTCTTCTAAGTATGGCACTACAATGGCCTGGGCTTGCGTCAACAACTGCCGCTCCCATTGCATCCGTACCGGTGAAATACGGTCGCCCGGGCGCCTCGTCCACTCTGCCATTTTATAGGGCGAATGAATCCACGGCACTTGGAGCACTTCCGCCACCTTTTGCGCGACCATGCCCGAAATCCAAAAATGGCTGTGAATGGCGTAATATTCCCGGTGCTGGTCATTGACCCATGTCAAGACCTGATCCACTAATTGGTCCCGCACATTATGCCATTGATCATCCGACCAGACCCGATCTTCCCATCCGGTGAGTCGTATCACTTGTCCTAAATGCCCAAAGGACGAGCGTTCCGCCACTTCTTGACGTTGACGCACCGTCATCACATCGACCGCGTAACCTAAATGTTGCAAATTCCTGCCCATTTGGCGTACTAGGACTTGCTGACCACCTGTCTCCCCACCATCCAACGGATTTAAGGGATCGGCCCGCATAGACAACTGCAAAACTCTTTTCATCACCTTGTGGACACCTCCCTCATCACGGAGGGCAAGAAAAACCCCCCTAATTTCCCGGGGGGAACGAGAGATACCATGTCTTAACCTTGAGCCCCCTACGCCTGCGAAGTTAGCTGTCGGGTTCGGGCTCAGAGCCTGCCCGTTGCACCGCAATTCACCCCAAATCGAAATCGGTTCCTCCGCTTCCTTGAGAATTCGGCGTTTTCAAGGTATCTTCTAAGTATAGGATCGGTCTTTAGTACGCGTCAATCGCCTAAGATCGCGCGCACATAGCTGTCTGCATCAAACGGGAGCAAATCTTCCACTTTTTCTCCCACGCCCACAAAGCGGATCGGCAATCCCAATTGGCGCTTGATGGACAACGCTATGCCGCCTTTCGCTGTTCCATCCAGCTTCGTTAACACAATGCCCGTGACCTTGACCGCCTCTAAGAATACTTGCGCTTGGGCTAGCCCATTTTGACCTGTGGTCGCATCAATCACCAGCCACACTTGGTGAGGTGCCTGCGGACGTTCTCGTTGGATCACCCGAACCACTTTTTGCAACTCTTGCATTAAATTAGTCTTGTTATGCAGGCGGCCGGCGGTATCAATGATCGCTAAATCTTTGGACCGAGCGATAGCCGCTTGCACCGTGTCATAGGCCACAGCCGCAGAATCGGCGCCGGGCGCTTGCCGCACCACCTCGACCCCGGAACGCACGCCCCATTCTTGCAGCTGTTCCACTGCGGCGGCCCGAAAGGTATCAGCAGCCCCTAATATCACCTGATATCCTTGGCGCTTCATTAAGGCCGCAAACTTTCCGGCCGTCGTGGTTTTACCCGTTCCATTTACACCGACCATGAGCCAGATACTGGGTCTTTGGGGATCCAACAGTGACGGATCGGAAGGCACATCAAATAGGTCAACCATAATTTCCCGTAAGAGGTCCATGACGTCATCCGCATGCCGCGGGCGCCTGGTGCGGACAGCTTCACGCAAAGCCGCCGTCAGATATTCGATGGTGTCAACACCTAAATCTGCCTCATACAAAATTTCTTCTAACTCTTCCCATAGATTGTCGTCCCACTCTTTCCCGTGAAACAACGCGCGCAGACGTCCGCCCAAATTATTGCGCGTTCGACTCATTCCTTCTTTGAGTCGATTCCAAATTCCGGCCATGCCATCTCCTACCCTTCCGCCACCGCAGCATTTTGATCGAGCTTCACCGAAATTAACCGACTGCGACCTTGTCCATCGCCTGCAACACCCCATAACCCATCAGCAATGACCATCGTTGATTTATGATGAGTGACAATCACGTATTGCGTCGTACCATGATGGTTTTTGATATAGTGTGCCACTCTTTGCGCATTCGCCTCGTCCAAGGCTGCCTCGACTTCATCCAAAACCACAAAGGGCGAAGGGCGGACAGCAAGCAGTGCGAACAGCCAAGCAATACCGCCCAAGGCTTTTTCGCCTCCTGACAAGAGTGTCATCGTACTTGGTTTCTTCCCCGGAGGCTTAATCCATAACTCAACGCCTGGCTCCTCACCCGCCGTCCAGCGAAATCCTCCTTCGCCGCCAATCAACGCCCGGCATGCTTCTTGAAATGCCCGTTCCACTTGACCGGCCGTTTCCTCCAGCCGGGTATTGACATCGCGATCAATTTGTTCGAGAGTCGCCTGCACCTCATCTTTGGCTAATTGTACATCGCGGTACTCGTTCTCTAAATAGCTTAGCCGTTCCCCGAGTTGTGTGTATAGGGCAAAAACCCCCGGCTGCACGGGACCTACTTGGTCCATCTCCTTTTGGAGCGCTTCAATACGCAACTTGGCAGGACCCAATTCCTGATCCGACAACACTTCTTCTGCTCCCGCCTCATAGCCGTCCCACCGCGCCTCGGACTTCGCCAATTGCTGTTCAAGATAGGCCATGCGTTGCGCAATCTTACGTTCCTCCGCATCCATTGCCGCCTGCCGGGCCCGCAATTGTGACACTCGGCTGCCTAAAGCGGTCAGGGTCGCCCTGTCTTGAGCGAGCCTCTCGCGTTGCTGGCTCAGTGCCGCGTGAGTTTGCTCATGCTTATGGCGCGTATCGTCTAAAGCCTTATGCACCACGTCCAACTTGGTTTGGATGTCGTGCATCCGAGCCTCCATGCCGCCATGTTGCTGCGTTATCCGCATTTTTTCTGCGACAGCCCGTTCCCTCAAGTCCCATTGGTGTTTGAGGATCTCATGGCGTTGTTTGGCCTCAAGCACTAAAGCCTGGGCTTCTGACATGCGGTGCGCCGCTTCTTGCCACTGGGCCTGCACATCTTGAAAGTTCTGCTCGGCCGCTATCACCCTACTGCGCACGCTCTTTACATCTTGCGCCAACACCTTCGGATCATGCGTTCCCAATCCTGATAATCCCGCCAACAAGTGTTCGATCTGATCAAGGCGCAACCGGATGCGCGCATCTTCGGCTTGTATGCGTTCCATATCCTCGCGTATTTGACTCACCTGTTGGTGAGCCAAAGCTCGGTCCGCCTCTTGGCGCTCATACAGAGCTTTCACGTGGGTTAATCGGTTGGCAAGGGGCGTGATGCGCTCAGACACTCCGGGTCCCTGACGCCTGTCGCTGCCGCCGGAAATGGCCCCTCCTGCCAAAACCACTTGGCCGTCTAGCGTCACCATTTTATAGCGAAACTGGTGTTGACGGCCCACAGCAGGGGCCACCGTCAAGGACTCCAGTACCAATACCCGCCCGAGCACATGCGAGATAGCGGGGAAAAACGCGGGCTGAAATGTGACCATCGCCAGAGCCCAACCGTGGACGCCCAGCTGGTGTTCCAAAGCTTGATCACGGTCAGGTACAAGGGATGGCCGGATTTGATCCAACGGCAACAGCGTAACGCGTCCTGCTTTGTGCGCCTTGAGCCACTCGACAACCTGCCGAGCATGATGCTCCGTCTCGGTAATCAAGTGGTGTGCGGCAGCCCCCATCGCAACGTCCAACGCCAGCCGATAAGACGCCGCAATGTCTAAGACACTGGCGACCGTTCCCACGATACCTGACAATTGCCCTTGCTCGGCAGCTCGCAATACCGCGCGGACTGGCGCAGGCACCGCCTGCTGCTCTTGCTCCATAGTGCGCAGCGCTTTAATGCGTGCTTCTAATTCCCATGATTCTGATTGCAACCGGCGTGCTTCCGCCTCGCCGGCTGCATACCGAGCTTGAGGATCTTTGAGGCTTTGCGCTAACTGGGCCAGCGTTCGTCGATTAGCCTCTAAGGCTTGGTGTAACGTCTTTCGTTCTTCTTCGAGATGTCCAAGCTGGGCCAACGCTTGGTCTGTCGTTTGCGCTTGTAAAATGCCTTCCACGCGCGCTAATTGGCGTTCACTCTGTTGCAGTCGGCGCTGAGCCTCTTCTAGCGCCGCCTGCGCTTGGTCTCGCTGAGCACGCAAGACATGCACGGCATGTTCGTAATCTGCTAGCCTTTGACGGGCCATATCCCACGCTTTTTGGGCATCGGCCAGATCATCCATTGAGGGCCCTTCGTCATCTCCCATCGTCCCCATCTGCTCTGTAACGACACGAATTTGCCCTTGCAAGCCCTCACTTTCATGCTGATAGCCCTGCCATTCTGCTTCTAAGCGTGCTAACTGCGCCGAAAGGCTAAAAGACTCCTGCTCCAGCTGTCGTACCCGTTCTTGTTGCTGCGCTACTTGACTCTCCACAAAGACCCGCTCTTCTTCTACGCCTTGCAACGCTTTGTTCACGTCTGCCGTCTCTTGTTGCAACAAAACCCGCTGAGTGCGGATCGCATCAAGCGCTGTCTGCCACTCATGGCGATCGTGCATAGCTTTAACGTACTGCGTGTATTGATACCGGGCTAAAAGCGCCGCATGTTCGTGCTGCATCGTGAGATACGCCTGCTCGCGCAACGCCTCATCATGCACCAATTCCTGCTGATGTCGCACCTCCGCCATGAGGTCCGTCAAGCGCATCAAGTTTTTTTGCACGTCCCCAAGATGCTGTAACGTCTCTTTGCGGCGCACTTTATAGCGGGAGACTCCTGCAGCCTCTTCTAGTTGTTCAAGCCGTTCCCGCGGTTTCATCAACAAAGCCTCGTCGACCCGCCCTTGCCCGATAACGGCGTAGTTAAAACGGCCGACCCCGCTGTCCAAAAACAGGTCCACCACATCTTTCAATCGGCATGTGCGCCCATTAAGCAAATACTCGGAATCCCCGGAGAGGTAATAACGACGCGTCACCGTGAGCACTTCGGGCCATTTTTCCATCTCACCGTCATGGTTATCGAACGTGAGGACTACCTCAGCAAGTTTTGCTCTTTGACCCTTGCCTCCCACGTGGAGCAAGTCATCCCACCGCTCGGCCCGCAATTCTTTCACCCGCTGTTCGCCCAAAGCCCAGCGAATTGCATCTATGACATTACTTTTGCCGCCGCCGTTAGGCCCCACAATCACGGTAATACCCGGCGACAACACGATACGGGTGTCTTGCCCAAACGATTTAAATCCATAGAGGCTTATCGTTGATAAATGCATAGAAAAAATCATCCATTCCCGGCAGTCTGAGGCATTAGTGGAAATCATTGTACCATATCGGTCCCGTTTCAGACGACGAAATCCCATGTCGCTTTCTTTGGTATTATTTGCCTCGATTCGCCAAAAGCCGTGGATTAAGGCCCATAAATTACCACGCTCCAGGGGGGATGACAACGCGCTAATTTCCTGTATATTTAGTAAAGCCGTAACTCATGGATAAATAAGCCGATTTTGGCAAAATCATCAGGGATATGGCGAAACTCAATAACACGACGTTGTCAGGAGGAGACTATCAGTGGATATCGTAAGAAAAATGGCGCATATGATTTTAGAAGACCCGTTTTTAACCGCCGGGGACCTTGCTAAGAAACTCGGCTACGCAGAAGAGAAGACGATTTATTATTGGTTGTCCAAAGAAAACTATCCCGGACTGCAAGCCTTTAAACGTGCCGTGATAGCCGGTCGCTATATCATGCCTCCCCTTAAGGCGCGTGAATCGCATAGTGCCTATGGCCGGATTCCCTTATTAGAGGGATTTGATGAAAATGGCGCCGCGATTTTGACGACAGATTCGCTCTCTGATGATATGTCCGCCAATGTGCTCGGCCGCTTCGCATGGCATTACCATGGGCCCCAGCAGGGTCCGATTCAAAATGGTGACATGCTGTTACTCATCAAGTTAGAGCCCTCGGACCGGGCAAAATGGGTGTTAGCGGGCGCTCCTCGCACCCCCACTGTTCTCATGAAAATCATGGATGGAGACACCGTGGTGTATGTGCATCCGGAAACCTACGAGCCTGCCACCGTGCCGGCTCAGCTTCACGGAATTGTCCAAATTATTCGTGCGATGGTTTGAATGTGTATCTAACCCGTTGTACCAGGCGACCAGTCGACTTTTTTGCCCTGCGTCCCGTGCGACGCTGCGTTTGACTTGATGCCCTATGTGACTATCTCACCCTAGTGCGTTCCTTGTATCAAAGGAGCTTGGGTTTTGTGCGCCCCAGTGTCTTCAATAGGCAACACAAGCATCGTCTATTCCACGCAGTTCGGGCCTAGGCCAAAGGGTAGTGCGGCCATCCGCATCGTGATCCGTCTTGATGGCGGGCACGGAAGCCCGAAGTTACCCCATTGATAAGGAGGGTCCCGCCCCATAGGGGCCCTCCTTACTTAACAGAGGACGCTACGATCACCAGTGCAATAGGCACCCATTCCTTTTGGGACCTTAAATCAGATTCCTCTCCCTCCATTTATATTTACATGCTTTTAAAGATAGAAAGATGCTCTAACGGCTCACGCTTAAGCGCTGTAAGCCCTTCATGCACTTTAGCCGTTGGGCTTGTGTTATGCGCTTCGCGACCCACACCCGCTCTGGAAAGACGGACCAGCTCGTTCTCGAAATGATTTGTGCTACAATGATCTGCAATTAACCGAATGGGATGCGAGAGAATGGCGGACACGGCGCAAATTTCCCGTTGGACGCTTCGAATGATATAGTGAGCGTTAAAAGAACTCTAAGGCGAGGGATGACATCGTGTATTGCCGTCACTGCGGCGACCAGATTCCAGTTGATAGTATGTTTTGTCCCAGTTGTGGCAAAAACTTGCTACCTGACGATCCTGCGCCACAGGCTCAGGCCAGTCCCAGTGCCGCAACCAGCTCACCACGTACGCCTGCGCCATGGATGACATGGTGGCAAAGCGTGCCTTGGCGACGTTACCGAAATGTGCTGTCCGGCGTTATCCAACTGAATGCATCTCGTCTACGTGCCGCGTGGACGCTGTCTCAAATTCTATTTGTGGCGAGTGCCGCGTTTTCGATTGTCGGGTTTGTACTGAGTATGTTTCAGGTCGTACAGGGTCTTGCGTGGCTGCTGTTCGGCCTTGTCCTAGGGCTTAGCGCCCTTTATACCAAAGGTCCGCCGCATCAAGGAAATCCCCCATCTCTAGGGGGTTAAGTCAAGTATTTCAAGGAGATGACAAGATAGCGTGCGTTGCCCCAAATGTGGTCAAGAAAACACTGCCGGTTCGGCATTTTGCCGATTTTGCGGAAGCAAGCTGTCTGCGCCCTCAAAAAAGCGCCGCAAGCCGGCGTCTCCCTCCTCTGGTCCGGTGGCTAAAACCTCTTCCCCGTCCAATGACACAAAGGCGCAAGGCGTCAAACGGCGAATTCGCTGGGGGCGGGTGGCTCTTTTAGCGACCGTGGGAATATTAGTGGCCGGCTTCGGTTACGGAGGATATATTGGCTATCAAGCGTGGCAAACCCTGCCCTCGGTACAGTCAATGGTCTCTCTTCAGGCGATGGGACAAGATTCCGTGATTTATGATCGCTTTGGTCAACCGGTGGCGCGACTCCACGGCACGGTAAACCGTGTCAACGTGCCGTTGTCTGAGATTTCTCCGAATCTCCAACATGCCTTGGTCGCCATTGAAGACCACAGCTTTTATACCAACCCGGGCTTTGACATTACTTCCATTCTTCGAGCTGCCTTTGTGGACATCATTCATCGGCGCGCTGTTCAAGGGGCGAGCACCCTGACCGAGCAGTTAGCCAAAGACCTATACTTGAGCGATAAAAAGACGCTGGTGCGCAAGGCTCAGGAATTTATGATTGGCCTGGAATTGGCTCACACCTACACCAAGCAGCAAATCTTAGATATGTATCTTAATGAGGTCTATCTCGGCGATGGCGCCAGCGGCGTGTATTCCGCGTCGAAGGCTTACTTTGATGAAACGCCATCGCAATTGACGTTGGCCCAAGCGGCTATGCTCGCGGGTCTTCCTCAAGCGCCATCCTTATATGATCCCCTCGTTAACCTGAAATTGGCCAAACAACGCCAACTGCAGGTGCTCAATGCGATGGTGAAGTACGGATATATTAGCAAAGCGCAAGCCAACCAGGCTTATGCGGCGCCTCTGAACTTGCACCCAGTGGCGGTCAATTCCGCCAACAGTCAAATCTATCCGTATCCTTGGTATGTCGACAAAGTGATTCAAGTGCTCGAACAGCAAGGCTTTTCCGGGACACAAATATTTGATGGCGGCCTAAAAATCTATACCGCTTTAGACCCGACCATTTACAATATTGCGCAAAACGCGGTCGATCAGACCATGAATTATAATTTTGGGCCGTCTCAATCCCCCAATCCCACCTACCAGGCGGCAGCCGTGGTCGAAGATCCCCACAACGGAGATATCTTGGCTGTAATTGGAGGCCGCACATTCAGCCAACCGTTTATGGAAGACCTGGCGACTAATCCGTCGGTGCAACGGTCCACGGGGTCCTCGATTAAACCGCTTCTCGAGTACGCACCCGCGATTGCCAAGGGTTACACCCAAATGTCTGTGATTCAAGACGTCCCGATTTTTCATGTTAATGGCCAGTGGTGGCCGCATAATGACAACCACCTCTACCGGGGCTATTTAACACTGCGTGACGCCTTGGCCATTTCCGACAATGACGTGGCCGTCCACTTGCTCCATGATATTGGCTTGGATTACGGGTATTATTTCGCCAAGAACAAATTTGGGTTGCCCCTCACCACTGCGGACTTGCATGCAGGACTTGGCATCGCCATTGGCGGTCTCAAAGAAGGCTTCAATGTCTTAGAAATGACTCAAGCTTACGCCACGTTCCCGAATAACGGCGTGCGCATGACGCCGATTTGGGTGACGAAGGTGGTTAATCCAGATGGCGCGGTGGTCTTTCAAGACTCGCCCCACGGAACCGTTGTGCTGACCCCACAACAAGACTACATCATGGAGAAAATGATGGAACGGGTTATGGACCCCAACCCCATTCCCAGTATTGGGCCGGGGAGTGATGCGACGGGCATTAACTTAGGCATTGGCCGGCCAGCGGCCGGTAAAACCGGTACCAACAACGGTGAGGCCGACGCTTGGTTCTTGGGCTATACACCGCAGCTCATGGTCGGCGTCTGGGAAGGGAATCGCAAAGGCGAATATCGGCAACCCGCGACGCCCAATGGTCCGGCCTATGGCGACGTGGCGGCCGGCCCTATCTGGCAAAAAATCATGGAGCAAGTGGATGCCCAAGAGCATCTCCCTGTTGAACATTTCCCACGACCGAGTGGAATGGTTTACCTCAATGACATCAGCATCACCTCGGGAAAAATCGCTAGTCAATATGCCCCTCCGCAAGACGTGGAAGGCGCTTGGTTCATTAAAGGGACACAACCAACCACCATTGGCGATACGCATTATCCGGTCAAAGTTCTGGCCCGCAATCCCAATGAATTATGGCAGCAAGGGTGTGGAGCCTATGTGACAACGATAGCTTTACGCAGAGAGTCCGATTGGCATCCTGGGGGACCCTATATCTGGGATTCGCGCTACTGGGCTCCCACCAAGATGTGTACACCGTCAACGGCGCCATCCAAGACGTCTCCGTCGACGTCGCCGTCCAGTTCACCGTCCTCGCCTTCGGCCACAGCGGCCCCGTCCACGCCGTCGACGCCACCCTCGTCACCTGCATCCTCCATCCCCCCAGCGCCCGTGGTAGCCCCATCGCCCATCACGGCGCCATCGGGCGGAAAACCTTAATAGGCGTCCCCTCTCGGAGATTGTCAAACGATCCACATAACGTACCGCCAAGCTCGCCTAGGTCCATGGACAAGCTTGGCGGTACGAATTCTTGACGCACACTAACCCCAAAGCTCAATAGTGAAGATCTGCCCTGACCCGCTCCCAAAAAAAATAATCCGCGCAAGCCAATAGCTCGGCGGATTATGCGGCCTTATCATGAGAGAATTCTGGCAATCGATAATATGAGGTTCCTAGGCGCTATGGCGGTGGGAGCGAGCCCTCCTGCTCGGCCATCAACTGCTTTAAGGCCAGACGCGCACTTTGTTGTTCGGCTTCCTTTTTACTATGCCCAATCGCGCGCCCAATCGGCACCCCACCTACGGACACTTCTACTTCGAAACTTTTAGCGTGGTCGGGCCCATAGGACCCGACCACCTCATAGGTAGCTTCTTCGCCTCGGCGACGCAACCATTCGTTCAACGCGGTTTTGTGGTCGCGTCCGGTCTCTCGTTCCTCAACGCCCGTCAACGCAAACCGCAACACCTCGAGAATAAACCGCCGCGCTTGCTCCAGGCCTCCATCCAGATAGATGGCGCCAATGATCGCTTCCATAGCATCCGCCAACAAGGAATGCTTTGTGCGTCCACCACTGCGTTCCTCACCACGCCCTAAGCGCAAATAGGACCCGACGTGCAAATTCGCCGCAGCTTCTGCCAACGTCGCCTCACAAACAATAGCCGCCCGGCCCTGACTTAGTTGTCCTTCAGTCCACCGCGCATTATTGGTATAGAGCCATTCGGTCACGACAAGCTGCAAGACGGAGTCACCCAGAAACTCTAAACGCTCATTATGGGTTTCCTTACGGAAACCCTCATTGGCGTAAGACGAATGCGTCAATGCTTGTTTAAGAAGATTTTGGTCCTTCACCCACTGCGATAAGTCATTGGGATTCATGAGACATACTCCCGTGCGACAATTGCCGCATTCTGCCCCCCGAACCCGAATGCATTGGACATCACCACATGAACGGGGCGCTGTTGAGGAGTGTTAGGTACATAATTCAGATCACAATCATCACTCGGCTCCATTAAATTGACCGTCGGAGGAACCGTTTGATGCTTGATAGCCAAGATCGATGCGATAAGCTCCACAGCGCCTGCCGCGCCCAAAAGATGGCCTGTAACCGACTTTGTGGACGATACCGCTAAACGATACGCATGCTCCCCAAACACTTCTTTTATGGCCAATGTTTCCGCTAAATCGCCCTTTTGGGTCGATGTGCCATGCGCATTAATATAGTCCACAGCATTGGGGTCGATATCGGCGTCCCTCAGCGCCCGGCGCATGGCTTGCGCCGCCCCACGTCCTTCTGGATGTGGTTCCACCACATGAAAGGCGTCTGCGGAACGGCCATATCCTACCAGCTCCGCATAGATGCGGGCATTGCGCGCCTTAGCATGTGACAAACTCTCTAACACCAAAAACCCCGCGCCTTCACCCATCACAAAACCGTCACGCTCTTTATCAAAAGGGCGACTGGCATGCACGGGATCATCATTGCGTGTAGACATGGCTTTCATGGCACAAAAGCCCGCGAACGCGATGGGCAACAGGACCGCTTCCGAACCTCCTGCCAACATCACATCGGCTTCGCCGTACTGGATCGCGCGCAGCGCATCTCCAATGGCGCTCCCAGACGACGCGCAAGCGGTCACCAACGTCACATTAGGCCCTTGCAAGTTGAAACGCATTGCGACTTGCGCCCCGGCTATGTTAGCAATCATCTTCGGGATAAAGAACGGGCTGACCCGACCAGGCCCCTTCGTCAGCAAAATTTCATGCTGCTCCGTAAGCGTTTCCATGCCGCCAATCCCAGTACCTGCGGCAACACCTGAGCGCTCCGGATCCACGTCATGCAACTCCGCGTCGTCGTAAGCATCCTGTGCCGCAGCCACCGCCATTTGCACAAACCGGTCCATATGCCGCGCTTCTTTTTTCTCAACATATTTCAACGGATCGAAATCGTGCACCTCAGCGGCTATACGCGTGGGAAAGTCAGACGCATCAAATCTGGTGACAGGGCCAACACCGCTCTGACCACTTATGAGGCCAGCCCACAACGTTTCTAGAGTTGATCCTACCGGAGAAACCACTCCCATGCCCGTGACTACTACGCGTTCCCGCTGCATTCGCTGCTCCCTCCCCCAGTGTCGGGGCATTGACGCCCCGTCCCCAGGGCCATTAGTTAGGCGTTTTCCCGAATATATTCCACAGCATCATTCACCGTGGCAATTTTTTCGGCTTCATCATCTGGAATTTCCAGACCAAATTCCTCTTCTAACGCCATGATTAATTCCACGATATCTAAAGAATCGGCACCTAAATCGTCAATAAACGAGGCTTCGGGCACGACTTCTTCTTCATCCACACCTAATTGGTCCACAATAATCTCTTTAACTTTGTCAAATACCTGGTCTTTGTTTGCCACTACCTACACCCCCAAAATTAGTCCATTACTAGTCCGCCATCGACAACCAATGTCTGGCCCGTAATGTAATCCGCCTGAATGAGAAACCATACTGCATCTGCCACATCTTCCGGTCGCCCTGCGCGCCCAAGCGGCACCTGGCTAATCAATTGGTTATACGCCTCGGGTGCCATTTGATGGGCCATTTCCGTGTCAATAAGGCCGGGTGCGACCACATTGGCTGTAATTTGCCGAGACGCCACTTCACGGGCTACTGACCGCATCAGCCCAATTACGCCGGCTTTGGCGGCTGAATAATTGGCTTGGCCAGCATTCCCGATCAGTCCCGCGATTGAAGAGATTGTCACGATTCGCCCAAAGCGTTGCTTGAGCATCGGCTTTAATGCCGCACGCGTACAGGCAAAAACGCCGGTTAAATTCGTCGCAATCACACGGTCCCAATCGTCCATTCGCATCCGCAGCACTAACGTGTCCCGCGTGATGCCAGCATTATTCACCAGAATATCAAGATGACCCCAGTCTTTCAGCACTGCATTGACCAGGTCTTGCGCCTGGTCTGCATCAGAAACATCCGCAGGGTACAGAGCGCATTGGCCGCCATTGGACCGGATCAGATCATGGGTTTCTTGTGCCGCAACGGCGTTGCCACGATAATTGATTGCAACAGCGATCCCTTGTTGGGCTAATTTGAGGGCGATAGAGCGACCGATGCCTCGCGAGGCACCCGTCACTAACGCCGTTCGTTGCTCCCAAGACACCCGCAAACCCTCTTCCTATCGTCATATAGCTACCAGGCGATAATTCTTAGCTATTATAGCCTGGCCCCTGGGCGAGTTCAAGAGCTTTGCGCAGACTGCCCTCGTCTTCTACATTACCGACTTTTTGACGGCGGTCAATCTTTTTCAGCAAACTACTTAAACTACGTCCCGGTCCGAACTCTAAAAACCCTGTGACGTTCATGCCAATCGCCTTCTCGACACTTTGTTGAAAGCGAACAGGATGAGAAACTTGGGTAATCAAGCGCGGAATGATCTCGCTGGGCTTTTCGCAAAGTTCAGCATCGACATTGGCAATCACCGGAAAGGCAGCCGGTGTTAATGGCACGGTAGCCAATGCCTTGGACAACACCGCGCCCGCGGGTTCAAGCAGACGGGAATGAAAGGGAGCCGATACCGCGAGCCGGATGACTCGGGCACCTTGAGCACGTGCCAATTCCTCAACCCGCTCGAGACCGGCCACTAAACCCGATACAACAATTTGACCTGGCGCATTATAGTTCGCCGGCTGCACCCATGCAACCGCAGACGCCTCTTCGCACAAAGCCTCAACGTCGCTCGCCATAAGTCCCAAAATGGCGGTCATTCCGCCTAACCCGCGGGGCACCGCTTCTTGCATCGCCTGTCCCCGAATGCGGGTGACACGTGCGGCGTCGGCTAAGGACATGACGCCCGCCGCCACGTAGGCGGAATATTCTCCTAAGGATAACCCTAGTCCCAGCGCCACGGGAAGATCGGGAAATTCTTCATGAAAGGCCCGCCAAGCCGCCACGCTTACTACCAAAATGGCCGGCTGCTGAATCTCGGTATCTTGGAGGCGGGATTCAGGCCCATTGAAAATGATGTCCGATAAGGCATAGTGTAACGCGTCGTCTGCCTCTTCAAATGTCCGTTTCGCACTCAACGAGGCATCCCACAAGGGCCGTCCCATACCTACATATTGCGCCCCTTGCCCCGGAAACATCACTGCCCAACTACTCATCACCATCGTCCTCCTTGTTACCGCCCCCACCGAATCACATTCGAACCCCACGTTAATCCCGCACCAAATGCGCACAGCACGACCACGTCATCGTCGTGGACCCGACCTTGTTCCCGGGCTTCTTGTAGCGCCAATGGAATGGTGGCCACCGAGGTGTTTCCATAGCGGTCAATATTGACCACCACGCGGGAGGGGTCGAGTTCAAAGCGCCGCACCGCCGCGTCGATAATTCGCAAATTCGCCTGATGCGGTACGAGCAGGTCCATCTCCGAAACAGCCAAACCGGCCTTTTTCAGCCCTTCTTCAACAGCCTCTGGCATCGCTTTCACCGCAAACCGAAAGGTCTCATTGCCGTTCATCTTGAGATAGTGTTGACGCGCCGCCACGGTCTCCTCAGATGCAGGCAGCATGGAACCGCCGGCAGGCTCAATCAATAGATCGCCTCCGCGCCCATCCGCTTGTAAATAGGAAGCCAAAAGACCCCGTTGGCTTCCCTCCTTGCCTTGGAGCACAAAGGCGCCCGCTGCGTCCCCGAACAACACCGCCGTCGTGCGGTCTTCATAATCCGTAATGCTTGTCAGTTTGTCAGCTCCAATTACCAGGATGTTGTGATAGGCCCCACTTTGAATCAAAGCCGACGCCATTTCCATCCCGTAAATGAGACCTGTACAACCGGCTTGAATATCGACCCCGGGGATGGGCTTGGTGGTCAGTTGATGCTGAACGCGCGCGGCGGTCGAAGGAAAAATGGTATCGGGGGTATTGGTGGCACAGACGATAAAATCCAAGTCGTCGGCCGTAATGCCCGCATCTGCTAATGCCCGGATACTCGCTCGCGTGGCCATAACCGACGTGGTTTCATCAGGCGCTGCGATATGGCGTTCTTTAATCCCCGTCCGGGTGACAATCCACTCATCGGAGGTATCCACCATTTGTTCCAAATCTTGATTGGTTAAAATCTTTTCAGGGACATACGTACCGAGTCCCGCTACGATGGCTCTTGTGGTCATTGATTCGCCTCTTCCTCTCTGACACGCTCACGAATACGGTCCTGCGTGTGCTTGTGACAATAGCTGTATGCCAAGGTGATTGCGGTATGAAAAGCCCTTTGTTGACTAGCCCCATGAACCTTGTACACAATTTGATCCAGGCCCAAAAGAGGAGCGCCGCCATATTCTTCGTAGTCCATGCGCCTCTTCAACGCCATCAGGCCATCTTTCAACATCCACGCCGCAATTTTCGTCTTGAAGTTGGCCAACAAGACTTTTTTGAACTCGCCCATCAAATCCCGCGCTAAACCTTCCGTCAGTTTGAGCGCAATGTTTCCGCTAAATCCGTCCGAAACCACAACATCCGCTCGCCCTTGTAACAACTCGCGCGACTCAATGTTGCCCACAAAATTCAGGTCGGACTGTCTAAGACGCTCATAAGTCTCACGAGCCAAAGGCGTCCCCTTTCGAGGCTCTTCGCCCACGTTTAACAGTCCCACGCGCGGATTTGGAATACCGTAGACTTCTTGACAATAATACGCACCCATCACGCCATATTGCACCAATTGACTCGGCTTGGGATCCAAATTGGCGCCCACATCGAGCAATAGCACACCCCAACCTTTCATCACGGGCAGCAGCGCCGACAGCGCGGGACGCTCAATGCCCGGCATCCGTCCAATGATAAAAAGGCCTGCGGTCATCAAAGCGCCGGTATTGCCTGCGGAAATCACAGCCATCGCCTCTTGCTGCTTCACCAATTTAATGGCTTGCACCATCGATGAATCAGGTTTCCGGCGCACAGCTTGAACAGGTGCTTCGCCCATGCCAATCACGTCCGGTGCATGGTGTAAAATCAATCGGGTCTGCCGCGGTTTATCCCTCAGTAACGGCTTTATTCGGTCAACATCACCGACTAAGACAATTTCCAGATCCCCAATCTCCTCGAGCGCGCTGAGCGCTCCCTGTACGGGAGCCAAAGGCGCGTTGTCGCCACCCATCGCGTCGACCGCGATTTTCACGAAAGAGCCCCCTCCTTGTTATCCATCGAGACCTTGGCTTTTCCGTCGAAGGGATCGGTCAGCACAACAAACTTGCCGCGAAAAACCGTAACGTCCCCCACGCGGCTAATCACCAAAACCACCCAACGGTGCCCTTGCCTGCGGATGACCTCTGCCCCCGCGATAATTTGTTGTCCCGCATGCACCATGTTTTTAAACTTAGCATTGGCCAATCCTGTGACCGCCATCGCCCCATCGACGACGGCTAGAGCCAATGAATCCGCTTGGGCAAAAATAAAATGAGACTGCACCACCCCGGACTGGGCAAACGCCATAGATTCGTCGGTCCGCAGCAGTGATCGTCCACTCTGGCCAATCACCAGGTCAATCAAGTCGCCTACCATGTCTTGCCGTTTTAAGGTCCGGGTATGCACCACACTTAACCGGGCCAGTCCTTCTGAACGCAAGCGGAGCTCCGGTATGCCGAGATGCAGTCGGTCCAAGCGTATCGTGGGCACACTGACGCTAAAGCGTTGTGCTAAATCCTCGTCCGTCTGCAAAGGGTTTTCTCGAATGGCTTCCGCCAACTTCCGCTGCCGTTCGACGCGATTGAGCCGAGCCATGCGCCACCCCCCACTTGTGATGAAATAATATCACTAAGTCATAAATATGGCGATAAAAAGATTCCATGACCAAAAGCCATGGAATCTGGCATTATGCTTCGTGCTGCACAACAATTCGTCCGTTATAATAGCCACAATGCGGGCAGACGTGGTGCGGCAACCGATCTTTGTGGCACCGCGGGCACTCGACCCACTGCGGGGCAGTAAGCTTCCATGCTGACCGACGCCTATGCGTGCGGGAACGTGATAATTTCTTTTTCGGAACTGCCATCAGATATGCCTCCCATAATCAAAGCCAATTGGGTGTTGCTAGTGGTCCGATGAGGACGGGTCATCAGGAAACTTGAGCTGTTCGAGAAGCGACCACCGACTGTCATGCGGCTCTTGACAGTTGCATGTTTCGACGTTAAGGTTTGCGCCGCAATGCGGACACAACCCTTGACAATCCGGTCGACAATACGGGGCGTAAGGCACGGACACCCCGAACGCATCGGCTACAATGTCATCCAAAAAAATTTTATCACCTTGAAATCGGTAATAATCTTGATCCGGATCGCTAGCGCCAGGCTCCTCTCGAAATTCTTCCACCGTGGAGAATGGAATCACAAGATCGAAGGACTCCAAGCACCGCGCGCACACGGCTTGAACATGAGCTTTGCCTGCAATTTCCGCAATGAGAGCCCTGCCCGTATTGCGCACATTGACATCCAGTTCCGCGAGTCCCTGCAACGGGTACTCGGTCCGTTCCTGAACCACGGCAGGCCATTCTTCGAAAAAATGCTGATGTTCTTCACGGCCAGCCCATTTTTTAACGTCCACAACCCGGATATACATCTAAACCCACCTCGCAAAACTGAAAAAATTATATCCAATATAGTCCTAAGCTGTCAACTTTGCCGTTAAAGCCGCTTCCGAAACACCCCTTCCACAACCACCCATAGCGCCACGACAATACCTAAAATCATGCCATATTCCGTCAAAGGAGCATGTCCCACACTCGCGTGGTCACGGTGCGCCACAAACGCCGTACCCAAAATGACGGAACAGAGGATAAACGTCAAGGCCATGCGGTTAGCTAACCGTTCCCAATGGAAGAAAATGCGTTCGATATTGCGTCCCTCAATCATCACACGGAATTCTCCGCGGGCAATCGTTTGCAACGCTTGTTCCATTTGGCCGGGCAACACTCTTCCCCAGTGGACCCAATCCATCGCCGCATCGGCCACAGGTGGACCCCATGCCGCTGGTTTCAACCGACTGATCAAAATACGGCTTGAGAATTTCTTACCAATCTCAATGAGAGAGAGATTGTCGTCCAATTGCCGCACAACGCCATCGGCAATCACCGCTGTACGCGCGAGCAACGTATACTCGACCGGCATCTGAATATGGTGGCGCTGGGCCAATTGCATAAGGTCCCCTAAGGCTTGCCCAATGCGAAAGTCCTTGAGCGATGTATCATAATACCGCCTGCGTAAGACCTCGACATCGGCATAAAGGCTCCGGGCATCCATCGCCCCAGGCCCCAATCCCATGGCTTGTAACGCATCCACCACTTTGTCAGACCGCCCCTGACTCAGTCCCAGCACAAGGTCTAATGACCGCGCACGCATTACCGGCGAGAGAACGCCCATTAAGCCCCAGTCCAAAAAAATCAGATGGCCTTGGGCATCAACATGCACGTTACCTGGGTGCGGATCCCCATGAAAAATGCCTTGTTCAAAGACTTGTTGATATAAAGACTCTACAAAACGTCGTGCAATTGCCCCAGGATCGAGGCCCATTCGTTCCATCGCCTGGTGGTCTGAGATTTTGATGCCTTCGAGCTCTTGCATGACTAAGACATCAGGCGTAATGAGTGGCCAGTAGGGTTCGGGAATCCATTGCTCAGCGCTTTGAAAATGTTTGTGGGCCAAGTCAGTATTATGCGCTTCGACCGTAAAATCCAGCTCATCGCGCAAAGCGCTAATTAATTCTTTCACCACGTGGCTTAAATCATATTGCCGCGCCCATTCGAGACGGCGCACGGCAAGGTCGGCTAAGTTTTGCAAAATCGCAAAGTCGGCTTCACTGCGTTCCACAATCCCCGGGCGGCGCACTTTGACCACCACCTTGCGCCCATCCTTCAATACCCCACGGTGGACTTGACCGATAGACGCGGCCGCTAAGGGTATCGGATCTAACGATGCTAAAACATGGTCAAAAGGTTGATGCCAAGCATGGGCCAAGGTCTCTTGAATTTGATCAAACGAAACGGGGGGAACCTGATCTTGCAATTGTTGGAGCGCTTGGATCAACGGCGCAGGTAGAAGGTCGGGTCGCGTGGAAGCCAACTGCCCCAATTTGACATAGGTGGGACCTAAATCGACCAGCACCAGCGGAATGCGTTCAGGCCAATTGGCATCAATATCGGGACGTAGGATCCCTAACAATCGGCGGGACCACGGCAGATGCGCAGAAAGACCGAGATTGTCCAAAACTAAGACAAACCCATGCTGCGCTAGGACCTCAGCAATTTCCCGGTAGCGGCGCCAGTGCCTTGGCCTAATGGGCATCGTGCGAACCGACTTCAAAGACATCGCGCACCACAGTACGCCCCTCTTGCACCATGACACGACCTTGTGCAATGACCGTATCAATCTGTGTGCCGTTTATAAGGACACAGTCCGCCGGCCCACCTTCCATTAAACGCCCGGCTGATTGGAGTCCCAAGATTGCGGCCGGGGTGGTGGTAATGGGAGTTATGCACTTCTCCCATGGCCACTGTGTCATTTCGTGAAGCGCTGCGGCTTCGGCAAACAACGTATCCGCTGACCCAACCTCCATGCGCAATAGACGTCCCTCCTTATCAAAAACCGGTATGGATCCTTGCGCATCGGAGCTGAACGAAATCCTATCCCACGGCACGGCGGATTTCTCAAGCGCGATTGCTGCCTCCGACGCCGAAATGCCCTCGGGATCAGATGGACCTGGTTGAATTCCTGTGGTCAAATCGCAATATCCGCCCTGACGCCCCCAAACTTTGGCGTCTTCTAAAAGGCGCGGATTGCGGTTAAGATGGGTTGGCACAAACGTCGAAAGGGGAACATCATACTGATCGCGCACATGAAAAAGCGGCGCCAGTCCCTGGAGCCCATCGCCCACGTGCAAATGCAATACACCGGCCTTCCCGGCTAAAAGGCCGCCCACACGCGCCTCTGACGCTAATGCCGCCAGCATCGCTTCCGTCGGTTGACTGCCCCGGTGGTCACTAATGGCAATTTCTCCAACACCCACCACCCGGTCAATCAGAATAATATCGTCGCGCGCGGAACCGGAAATGGTACGGGTTGGAACTTGATAGGCCCCGGTATAAATCCATGCCGACAACCCCATTGTATTGAGCGCACGGGCTTTGGCTAGCAGGGCTTGGACCGAGCGGGATGTCCCGTCCGTGCCCAACACCCCGACTACCGTCGTAATACCCGCATGGGTTAACCGGGTCAAAGTAATTTCGGGGGTGCGAAAGACGGGTCCACCTTCTCCACCTCCGCCGGATATATGCACATGCTGATCCACAAAACCGGGGCACACCATCATATTGGACGCGTCAATAACGGGGCCCTTGGCCCAAGAAGGTATCATCAAATTAGGCCCTATGGCCGCAATCATAGAGCCCACAATCAATACGTCCTGGACCCCTAAAGACTGAGGCGCATAAACCATCCCACGGCGAATCAGCACCGCCGACACCGTCATTCTTTATTGCCACTACCCTTCTCGCCATGCCCCAACACCAACTCAATTTTTTTCGCGATTTCCTGACTTTGACGAATGACGCTGCGTAGTTTTTGCAAGTTGGCTTGAAGCTCTTGACTTAGTTCATATTGAGCCTGCGTAAGCACTTCGGCCACGGTTTGATTTTGACTGCCTGATCCGGATGACTTGGATTGCACCTTGCCCTTTTTAGCTTGGGCCGATTGTCCAATAAGCGAGGCCGTCGACCCCTGTGATGATGAACCGCTGGTACTTGACTGCCCCGATGATCCATTTTGCTGGTTGTTCTGGCTTGAACCGTTATTCTGAGGTGATTGTTGGCCACTAGCGTTAGTCATTTCCTCTTGAATCATCGACCGAAGCTGTTCGAGGATATTGCCATTCGCATCGGACGCTCCCCCTTGCTGAGACTGTTGCTGGGAGCTATTACTGGATGACGATGAATTGCCTCCCTGCATCCGCTGCATTTCCTGTCGAATCATGTCACGTAGTGTTTGATTGCTCTGATTGGATCCATTTGACCCTTGTGTACCCACTATTGTCCCTCCCAGGAGATTAATATCTCCTGTAGTGTGGGCAATTTTGGCGTTTTTATGTAGTCGCTTTGGTGATATCGTGCAAAGCTTGCGTGAGATTCGACACGGGATAAATGGTCATGTGATACCCTTTGCGGCGCGCCATAGCCAAGGCTTTCGGATAATTGGCCGTGGGGCAAAGAAACACGGTGGCCCCAGAACGATGGACGGTAATAACCTTTTGAGCGACCCCTCCAATAGGCTGCACCTGTCCCGACGGGGTAATCTCCCCAGTTCCCGCAACAATTCGCCCGTGGGCTAAGTCTTTCCCCGTAATTTGGGAGTAAATTTCAAGAGAAAACATCATCCCCGCACTCGGACCGCCAATGCCCTCGCTGTTAATGCTTACAGGCCGTGGAATAACAGGTTCTTGCAACGACGAGATCATGACGCCAATCGCTGGCGCGGAGTCATGAGGAATATGGGTCGTCCGAATCGGCACTACCACAGTTTGGTGCTTGCGCACGACGGTAAAGGGCACAATTTCCCCAAACGTAAAATGCTTGAGCATAATATCATGGACTTGATTGGGGTTGGTAATGGAATAAGGCCCGATTTTAGTAATTAAATCACCAGGCTGCAGCTTGCCTTGAGCATTGCCCTTTTTTAACACCCCAATCACCAACGCCCCCGGTACGGTTTTCACATACGCATGAAGGCCTGCAAGGCGTTCACCCGCCACTTCAGCCGTTAACTGGCTATTGGTCATCAGGCTCTCATTATACTGAATGTATTGATTCATGTTCAGCCCGCCCATAGCGTAGCTCGCCTTTAATATTTCCATATTTGGGTCGAGTCGCGCACCCAAATATTCCAGTTCATTCACTTGCTGAAGCCCCACCGCGACCATGAGCAATTCGCCCTTTTCTGGCTCGGGGTGCCCATTTTTCACATGCACCATTTGGGCTAAGTTCCCGGTGACGCCCGGCGTAATGACCAGGTATGGCGTTGGGATAAACCATAAGACGACGGCGACAGCCACGAATATCGCGGCGACCCATACAATCCATTTGAGGGTCTTGCGCTTGCTCTTCATTGAATTCCTCCTCATCGTTCCCCTAAAAGCTCAATAATGTGAGATATGGCCGCTTCGCAGGCATCCTCCCCCGCTTGAACGATGGCATCCACATGATAGGCATGGCTCTCGCGGCTGAAGTCCACTTTCGGCTTAATGACAACATCTGCTTCAACTGGCTGATATCGGCTTAACTCGCGCGCCATGATGTCAAAAGACTGAAACAGTACGTCAAATAAGGAATGGACTCGCGGTGTGAGTGTCACGCCGACATCCACGGCGACCGTTACATTATGTGGAACTTGGGGGAGAACACTCACCGGTACGCGATTGACGATCCCGCCGTCGACCAGCGTACGGTTATCAATGACCACCGGACTAAAAACCCCTGGAATCGACGAGGTGGCGCGGACAGCGCGCGCGAGCGACCCCGTATTTAATACCACTTCGGCACCCAATTCAATGTCTGCCGCCACCAATTGCAAAGGCGGCTTGCAGTCGGCAAATGTTTTGCCTTGGGTATAGAGCTCAATCAAGGCTTCCAGTTTCTTTCCGGCCAAAATGCCCATTTTGGACAAAGAAAAATCCATCCAGTGGCTGCGCTTGATGCGGCGCGCAATATCGTGAATCATTTCCCCCGAATAGCCTGTACTATAGAGAGCGCCAATGACTCCGCCCATGCTCGAGCCCGCAATGGCCACAATGGGAATGCGGTGCCTTTCCAAGACTTTCAGCACGCCTATATGCGCGAGTCCCCTAGCGCCCCCAGATGACAAGGCCAACGCTACCCCGTACTTTTCCATTGTGTGGGTAATTCACTGCCTCCCCTATCACCGTATGCAAGGACAACCAAAACTTTGCCGCAGGTCCTGTGCTCTTATTCTTCCCTCAATTCTGCGCGGTTTGCTTCCAGGCTCTGGCTCAAGTGATTTAATTCGGTGACCAAACCGGCCAAAATTTCATCCGCATACACTCTGGCTGCCCGGTGAATTTCCCGCGCTGTCGTCCGTGCTTGGTCAACAATCTGGTCGGCTTTGCGACGAGCTTCTTGCAAAATCTCGGATTCTTCCGCTAGTTTCGCCGCTTGCTCCCGCGCGGTTTCCACGATCTGTTGGGCCTCTTTGTGAGCATCCTCCAACAATCGGTCTCGCTCTTGGACCACCCACCGCGCTTGTTTGACCTCTTCGGGCAAGACATGTTGAATCTGCGCCACCAAAGTGGTCAATTCCGCTTCGTCAAGAAGCACCCGGTGGGTCCACGGCAACTTGCGCGATTGCTGAATCAACTGTTGAAAACGGTCTAATAACACCGTCAATTCGGACACAATGGGTTCACTTGTCATGCTCATCCCCTGCTCCCCGCAAATTTTTCTTGAAGGGCTAGGGCGACCACGGGTGGCACCAGGCCCTTGACGTCTGCATGGTATGACGCGAGTTCTTTGACGAGGGTAGAGCTAAGATAAGAATATTTTTCACTGGTGAGAATAAAGATGGTTTCTAGGTCCGGCGCCATTTTTTTGTTCATCAAGGCGATTTGAAATTCGTAATCAAAGTCCAAGACCGCCCGCAATCCCCGCACAATGGCTTCGACCTGGCGTTCTTGTGCATAACGCACCAACAAATCTTCACTCTTCTCAACGCGCACATTGGGGATGTGTTGTGTGGCTGCCTGAACTAATTGCATGCGTTCCTCCGCCGAAAATCGCGGCGTTTTCCCTACGTTGACAAAGACAGCCACAATCAATGTGTCAAATAACTTGGCGGCCCGCTCAATCACGTCAACGTGCCCCAAGTGGATCGGATCAAAGGAACCGGGATAAACCGCAAGTCGTGCCATGTCTGCCTCCTTGCTCTAGGATCTTGTCCAATAGCTAATCGTGGTGTCTCCATAGCGTCGTGTTTTCACAAGGATAGTGCCCATCAAAGGACCAAAATCCTGACCTGTCGGGTGTTCCACGACCACCCATGCCTCTGGCGCCAAGACGTCTTGCAAGCCTTCGCGAATGGTGGCGCTTAGTCCATCTTTCCACGGAGGATCGCAGATGACCAGATTGAATTGATGCCCTTTGTCCCGAAAATGCCCCACAGCACTCTCCGCCGTACCGGGCCACAAACGCACCCACTCGCTCATGTTGACCCGCTCAATGTTAGCGCGAATCACCATCTGGGCCTTTCGGTTGGGCTCCACCGCTACCGACGACGCGGCGCCCCACGAGACGCTTTCCAACGCCATTGCCCCACTACCCGCATAGAGGTCGAGCACTCGCGCCCCCTCAACCTGATTCCGCAAACTATTAAAAATGGCCTCGCGGACGCGCTCTGTCGTCGGCCGGGTGCCTTGGCCAGGAGGGGCCTCGATGCGCAGGCCGGAGGCCCATCCCCCCACGATCCGCATGTCAGTCCTCCTCATAGCAAGAAACTTATTCCAGTATACCATCGCCGTCGGCTTTAATGCATCTGTGCCTGTGTTAGGAGCTGAGAGACGGTCACAAAGCGGTAGCCGCGCAAAGCCAAGTCTTTTAGGATAATCGGTAGGGCAGCTATCGTTTGGGAGCGGTCTGATCCTCCATCATGGAAAAGCACAATATCGCCCGGTTGAATGTGACTAACGACGCGACTGACAATCGCCTCCACCCCAGGGTTGGCCCAATCCCTTGTATCTTCTGTCCACGACCACATAATGACTCGCAGGTGGAGTTCTTGTGCAGCGCGCAATACCGTGGGGTTATAAGTGCCATAAGGAGTTCTTAACAACGTCGGAGGATGGCCCGTGACGTCTTTAATCGCCTGATTCGCTTGCGACAGGTCCGAGACAATTTGTGCATAGCTATGCTTGGCCAAATTCATGTGCGAAAAGGTATGATTGCCGATCTCCATATGATCTTTCACTTCTTGCCGGATAATATCCGGATCGCGCAGCACCTGCTGGCCAATGACAAAAAACGTGGCGAGCGCATGATGCTGCACTAAAATGCGCAAAATCTGCGGCGTCGACGAACGCCATGGCCCATCATCAAAGGTCAGCGCGACGACCTTTTGGTCGGTTGGCACATACCATGTGATAGCCGGATTCGTTCCGCCTCGTGCGGACGCCGCATGCAGTGCATGCCATTCACTTAGTCCCACGATTAACAACATCAACGCGGCCGCCAACTTCCAATGCCGAAAAACACCTCGCAGGGAAATCACAAAAAAGCCGTTCATCGCGTGGTTCCCCATAAAATCATCGCTACGCCCGCACCGATCCAAGCAATTTTGGCAAACGGCACTTTTGTCGCCGCTAGACCAGCAATGCCCAAGAGCATCGTGGACGTCAAAATAATGGGCCCTGCCAGCCCTAACAGACCATTAATACGGACGGCCACATCAAGCCGTTGATAGCGCCACATTAAGAACGCGCCGGTAAATTCAATACTGGCCGACAAAAACCGGATAAGGACCATACTCTTTAAGTACACATCATTGCCCATCATGAGCCCTCCCAATGACTACTTTAAGAAATGGCTCAGCCACCCCACCATTTCTAACATTAAATAAGTTGTCCCTGCGGCCATCAGCGGTCCCACCGGGATTCCGCCCCACAGGACAATTCCTAAAATCGAGCCAACAATCAGCCCAAACATTAAATGGCTGTTGTTAGCTAATAAATGCAAACCCCGCCCATTCAAATTGGTGGCAATCGCGCCCCCTACCACTGCGAGGATTCCTGGCAAGGTAAAAAAACTTTGAAAGACTTCCTTGACATTGACTTTGCCCAAGGCAAACGGAATCAGCATGGCCATGGTCAGAAATAGCAAACCGATTTCCACCCCACGGCGCTCGAGGATGGGATATAAAAAATTCATGCGGGTAAACCGAATCACCAACAAGATGGCCGCTGACGCGGCAATCAGATTCGAGCGCGCCCACATGCCTAAAAGCAGCAGCAACAGTAAGCCAATCGTTTCTGTAGTGAACATGCTGTCTCCTTTGCTCCTTGTCCGACGGCAATATCTATGAAGGCCGCGCAAAAAAAAGACCGGCCATAAATATGGCCGATCCCCTCTTTGGTCAAGCAGAACACATGCTACTGGTTGACAAACCATCCTTCTTTATTGCGGACCACGGCATGGGGCAACAAATCGAGCCGTGCCGCATACTCTACGTCCGCGTCTAGGCCTTGCGCGATAATCGCGCGGGCATGCTGCGCAGTTTTGAGGCCCTCATAAAGATGGTCACGCCATTTGTCAAACAGTGCGCGGGCTATTAACGCCCGGTCTGTACACGCCTCTTGAGGCCAATGCAGCACAATGGCCCCAGCTGCCAACACATCCTCTAAAGACACCTGTCCCTCAGTTCCGGCGCACACAATCAATCCCAAATCATGGGCACTTTGTTGCGCTTGCGCCACAGCGCGGGCATTGACCAAAGATCCTAAGGCAACCCATGGAGCATGGGCCGTGCGCTCTACCGCTTGTGTCCCATTGGTCGTGGTCAAAACCACACGGCGTCCTTCAACCACCGCCCGAGGATAATCGTAAGGCGAGTTTCCGGCATCAAATCCCGGCAACGGCCGATTGTTGCGCTCGCCGCCAAGCACTAAACGCGGATCTTGTTCTTTCAGGGCAAACGCTTTCTCTACCCCTCCAACCGGCAAAACGGCTTGCGCTCCATTCGCTAAAATGGTGGCAATGGTCGTCGTCGCCCGCAAGGTGTCGATGACGACAACAGCCGTATGGGATACATCCGGAAGATCGTCCTGCCAGCGAAAAATGACATCAATCGAGCGGATAGGCCACCTCTCCTTTAACGTGCGGCCGGACCGGTTTTGGGCCTAAAGCCGGCGCACTGACTTGGCTTACCGTTAAATAGTAATGGCGTAAGGTGTCTCCGCGCAATCCCACCCGCAAAGCTTCTAGCGCTAAGACATCTTGCGGCTGCACATTGCCCAAATTCACATTGGGTCCAAAGCGCAAAATTAACTCCTGTTGCTGACTTTTTTGCGGCGCTTCCCACAGCAATCGACTGGGATCGGGAATGTGCGCTACCAATTCTTGCAGAGTTTCTTCCAGGACATTCCCAGAGTCGTCATAAATGACAACCCCTTCGCCACTCTCCCGGCCTTCCACAATGACCGTATCCGCCCCCGCATCGAGATCTTGTTGCACCTGTTGCCATAGGGGTTCCCCTGTTACCGCGTCGCGGGGATCTTTTTTGCCGACTTCACTAATCACTAAATGAAAACCGTACGCACGCGCCAGCTGAATCGTCGAAAATCGGGTCTCTGGGTCAATGGCAATCGTTCCATCTGAGACCTCAATCCCTGTAAATCCAAGTTCCCGAGCGCGATCAAGATATTCCACGATGCGCCCTTGCAATAACGCAAGCTCTAAGAACGTACCCCCGGGGAAAATATCCACACCATACGACTTGACCAATTCAATTTTTTGGCGAAGCAAGCGGGTTTTATAAAACGCCGATGTTCCAAAGGTCAGCTTCACCTGATCGACATAGTCACTCGCCAATTCCATTAAATCCCTAGTCTCCGTCATCCCGAGGCCTTTGTCGATTACCATGGTCATTCCCCGCTGCCGTGGTTTGTCTGTCCGGTCCGGGTGGGGAAAGTCCAGGATGTCAAACCAAGCCTTATCCTGTTTGCTCATATGTCGGGCCTCCCATTTGTTTTGCCGTTCCCTGCCACGATATTCGCGGGAAAAGCTGGAGGTGATTCAATAAATTTGATGTCATCTTGCCTTTCAAAACGGGACATCTTAACAGAGCATGAGTGATTTGAAGGAAATGGAGGCAGCGGCATGGCTCAACACGCCCAACATCGCAATAACCAGCAACCGTCAAAGCAAGAAGACCTTAAGTCGCATACGCGCAAGCTCTGGGTGCTAGCCACCGTCCCTTTTATCATGGTTCTGGGCAATTCCATGCTCATCCCGGTTTTGCCAAAGATGATGAAGGTCATGCACTTAAGCTTGTTTCAAGTCGGCCTGTTAATCACCATTTTCTCCATTCCCGCCGGCATCATCATTCCCTTTGCAGGAGCACTCTCGGATCACGTCGGACGGCGAGTGATCATGACCCCTGCGCTTTTGGTGTATGGCATAGCCGGTCTCGGTGCCGGGATTTCGGCATGGATTATCCCCCATCCCTATCCATGGATTATGGGATTTCGCTTACTTCAAGGTATTGGGGCGGGAGGAACCTATCAATTGGCTATGGCGGTGGCGGGCGACATGTTTCAATCGGAAAAACGTGCGGGCGCCTTAGGCACGTTGGAAGCCGCCAATGGTCTGGGCAAAGTCATTTCACCTATCGCGGGATCCGCGCTGGCACTTATCGTATGGTTTGCTCCGTTTTTTGTGTATGGTCTCTTGTCGTTTCCGATTGCCGCTGGGATTTGGTTTTTAATAAAGGAACCGAAAAACCAAAAGGTCGAAGGCGGCATGAGTCAATACTGGAAAGGATTGGCTACGACGTTCAAAACCAAAACGGGATCGATTCTCACCACCTTTTTGGGTGGAGCGGTCGTCTTATTTGTGCTATTCGGAGTCCTAAGCTATCTCGCAGACATTTTGGAAAAGAACTTCGGCTACGGGGAGTTTACGCGCGGATTGGTCATCGCCATTCCAGTGCTGGCCTCCGCCGTTATGTCCTATATCTCTGGCACGGTGTTGCAAAAACGATTAGCGCAGTGGTCGCGCCCCATTGTCGTCATTGGCATGGGATTAATCGCACTAGCGATGGTCATCGAACCGTTTTTTGCCACCACTAATCCTTATTTGGCCATCGGCATTTTGGTCATCCAAGGTATTGGAACGGGAAGTGTCTTACCCTCTATTAATACCCTTGTGACAAGCGCAACCTCCTCCAAAGAGCGGGGCGTCGTGACGAGTCTTTACGGGAGTGTTCGATTCTTCGGAGTCGCAATGGGACCGCCTATTTTTGCCATGGCCATGACCCACCGTTATCTCACCTTTTGGGGTGCGGCAGCATTAGCTGCTGTTACAGCGGTTCTTTCGTGGTTCTTTATTAATGAAAAGCTTATGCTGCCCAAAAATCTCCGGGGTGGAGGTTCAGGCGGCGGGGTGCGCACCATGTCGCAGACCCAGAGCAAAACGGATAAAAAATCACGCAGCCCGGTTCGTTAACGATTCATCACGGTTTCATACGATCCAAAAGATTCATAAATTCTTTCCAAACGTTACCGGAGTAAAAACGCCAGAGGGAGTCATACTAACCTCACCACACAAACAAGGAGGTGAACACGATGGCACGAGGAAGCAACACCGGCAACCGGGCGATGGTCCAAGGCGCTCAAAAGGCTCTTGACCAGTTCAAATACGAAGTCGCTCACGAACTCGGCGTGCAAGGCGTCGACGACGGCTACTGGGGTGATGTGCCAGCTCGCCAGTGCGGCGCGGTTGGCGGCCACATGGTGCGCAAGATGATTGAAATGGCCGAACAAAGCATGGCTGGCCGCACCAACCGGTAATATCCGGACTCTATTGTAGCATTTAAAAATGGACGGGCAACCGTCCATTTTTTATTCCATTACGCTATAATTACCATCAACATTTGCGAAAAGGATGTGGCGGCTCTGCCCTCTCTCTCTCGTTTATTGGCTGGCCTTGCGCTTGCGGGTGTGTTGGCTGGATGCGGTACGTCTTCGGTTGCTCCATCCCAAACGCCTGTGCACGTGGCGTACGCGGGCTCCTTGCAACTTTTGAACAATAATATTTTAGGTCCGACCTTTCATAAGCTAACCGGTATCCCCTTTCAAGGCCAAGGCGGCGGTTCGTTTGGCATCGCCCACGAAATTGCCCAAGGCAGTATTCCCGCGAATGTTTTTGAAAGTATTGGTGATGGCCCCATTCAATTACTGACACCGCAAAAGACGACGTGGGCCTTGGCCATTGCGGCCAGTCCTCTAGTCATCGCATATAATCCGCATTCACCCTTTGCTGCAACTTTTCGTCAAATTCAAGACGGACAAAAACCCTTTTCCGATGTCTTTGCGCTTTTAGCCCAACCTGGATTCAAACTAGGGCGGACAAACCCCAATACCGATCCGCAAGGCCAAGCCTTTGTCATGATGATTGAATTGGCCCAAAAGCAATACCATTTGAACCCGCAAATCGTCCATAATATTTTGGGACCTATTGACAGCGGATCCGAAATCTACACCGAAGAAGGTGTGCTATCCTTGCTCCAAAGTGGCGGTCTCGATGCCTCTAGCGCCTTTTTGTCCGAAGCCGTTGAACGCCACTTAGATTACATTGCATTACCCCCATCCTTGAACTTTGCCGACCCTCAGGATGCCGCGACTTATGCCTCGGCTCAGGTGAAACTCACAAATGGCAAAGTTATTACCGGTGCCCCATTAACGGTAGATGTCACCACCATTGGGCGCCCACCATCCACGCAAGCCGTTCGGTTTATCACATTTTTACTCTCTAAGCGAGGACAAGCCGCCTGGACGAAAAACGGCTATACGGTTTTTCCACCGCAAGTTGTTGGACACGTGTCTGAAATTCCGTCTCCCATTCGGAAGATGCTGCCCCATGCTTAGACGGGCGGGCACTGCAGTGACGGCCGTCGTTATCTTAGTGACGGTAATCCCCATCGCCGTGCTCATCACGCAAGGTGCGCCCAAATTTGGGCAAGCATTATCGGCTCCAGGGGCGGGACACGCGCTAGCCGTAACCGTCGAATCGGGAAGTTTGGCACTGCTCGTTATTTTTATTTTGGGTCTACCCACGGCCTATTATCTGCGTTATATTCGTTCTCCTGCATTCAAACGCTTCGTAGCTGTGGTGTTGGTCTTAGCGCTATTGATGCCGCCTTTGGTGCTAGGCTTGGTACTCGCCTATGTCTTAGCGCCCGCGACAGCAAGTGGAGCCATCTTAAGCCAGTGGCAAGCCGCGTCCAATAGTTTTCCCGCTTTAACACTGGCCGAAGTCTACGAAGCGCTCCCCTACTTTGTTCTAACCGCATGGAGCGCTATCAGTGCCATCCCCAAGGCGTGGGAAGAAGACGCTTGGGCGCTTCACAAATCGCCATGGCAAACGTTCCGTTTTGTCCTATGGCCAGCGTCGCGTCCCGGATTGGTCACGGCGACCGCTCTGGCTTGGGCACGTATTGTCGGCGCATTTGGGGCACCGGTCGTAGTGGCTTATCACCCGACAGCTCTTCCGGTGCAAATATGGATAACCTTAGAAGAGGCGGGGCTTCCTCAAGCCCTCTCTTTAGCCTTGTGGCTAGTCCTAGTGGGTCTTCCCCTACCGGGATTTCTAACGTGGCGACAAGGAACGGCCTCATGAACCTTTATGCCCAGTTCTCTGCGCCCGGATTTTTACATGGCCATAGTGAATGGCCTGCTGGTATGCATGCTCTTATGGGCCCCTCGGGGTCCGGCAAGACCACGTTGTTGCGGTCATTGGCTGGCCTAGGTTCTACGCTCGCTACTATTGGCCTAAAAGACAGTATCTGGCAAGGTCCTTCCCATGATTTTCTACCGGCCTACCGCCGGCCTTTGGCGTATGTACCGCAGCGCCCAAGCCTTATCCCTTTTCGCACCATCGGTCAGCAGATACGCTGGATCCAGCCTGATTCCACAGTCCCCCTGGTTACCCCACCGGGTCTCGCCCTCTCGGACTTTTGGGACCGATTGCCTCATACATTATCGGGTGGCCAACAGCAGCAAATCGCCTTGGTTCGGGCTTTGGCGACAACCCAGCCTGTTTTGTTATTAGACGAATCCTTGTCCCAAGTGGACCACATCCAGCGTCAGCGCATTATGCACTGGTTATTTGAGACGCGTCCCGCCTCTTGGATTCTCTTCTCAACGCATCAACTCTCTGAAGCCCTAACTTTTAGCGATACCGTCACAATCATTTATGAGGGGAAGGTCTTCCCCACCCGTACCCCTGAGGATTGTCTCATCCATCCGGACACCCCGGAAACTGCTCGACTATTAGGTTACTGTGGGAGTTTCGCTCTGGACAATTGCCACCACCTCCTGATTCATCCCGACTATCTCCTGATTGGCGCATTTCCAGACAAGGGAGAAGTGCTCGAAGCGGACGTGACTAGTATCCCTGGCCCAAGCCCCCTTGAGCGCACGTGGCGAGCCGTCTACCATAACCAGGTCGTCCAGTGGCGAGCGCCACACGCTGCTCGCGAAACGACCGCTCAGGCCTTAACCCTTCTTCGCGCCCCCATTGTGTCCTTTACGTTAAATGACCATTGAGGTCCAGTTTTAGACCGTCAAAACCATTCTGAATCAGTTCATCCCATGACCTAGCATTAATAGACAAATCCCTTGTAGGCTAAATAACGATTTATCCGTGTCATAAGCGGCAAATTAAGCCTCAAACCTCTTACGACAGTGTCGTCGACCTCAAATAGCGCAAAAACCCTAGGAGATCGACGACAATTAAAAAAAACCGCAAATCCACGGTTGGTAAGGGATCTCACCGTTTTAAATGCTTAGAAGTATGGCGAAACTCAAAATGGACGACGTTGACATCCTTGATATCACGCGGCAAAATGGGTTTGTAGCCTACCTATGAGGAATTGAAACATCGTCACTGATCATGATTGGACCCTTCTTCCTGAGTTTGTAGCCTACCTATGAGGAATTGAAACTGAGGTTAGAGAAGTACCTGCTACCATGCCAAAAGTTTGTAGCCTACCTATGAGGAATTGAAACCAAGGGCACAGCTCATCAAGCTGGCCAGGGATTGCGTTTGTAGCCTACCTATGAGGAATTGAAACACGGATACTCGCCACATACGCCTGACACGCTACACAGTGTTTGTAGCCTACCTATGAGGAATTGAAACTCATTCTACCACAGCACGCTAACGCATTTCAACTGTTACGTTTGTAGCCTACCTATGAGGAATTGAAACTCAAGGTACAGGCCACTGCGGGACTTCAGCCCGGAGGGTTTGTAGCCTACCTATGAGGAATTGAAACTGAGGCTCAGCGTATCGCCGCTGGGCGGGCTGGCAAATTGTTTGTAGCCTACCTATGAGGAATTGAAACACACGAGATCCACGGGCTTATGCATCACGGCTTGTTGGTTTGTAGCCTACCTATGAGGAATTGAAACGGGTTCCATACTCGCGCTACATAAGCCGTCCGAAAGTTTGTAGCCTACCTATGAGGAATTGAAACTTCAGTACGGTCGCTGCCATGCTTTTAGATGGTATAGGTTTGTAGCCTACCTATGAGGAATTGAAACTCCAGATTGTCTATATAATGGGAATAGCCCCGGAAAAGTTTGTAGCCTACCTATGAGGAATTGAAACCCCGGCAAATGGGCCTCTCCCGCCAGGGCCTCAATAATAGTTTGTAGCCTACCTATGAGGAATTGAAACATAGTGATAAAGCGTCCGCGTAGCAATATTCATAGTTTGTAGCCTACCTATGAGGAATTGAAACCCGTATCGACCGGAGAGCATGAAATCACCTTGATACCCGTTTGTAGCCTACCTATGAGGAATTGAAACGTCAGTGATACGGCCAAGAGCCAAGGCTTCTTCGGGTTTGTAGCCTACCTATGAGGAATTGAAACCTGTCAAGTAAACCCCTCCTTTTTATTCCTGTCGCCTGGTTTGTAGCCTACCTATGAGGAATTGAAACTTTGGGCCGGAAACGATAAAACCACCATTTATCTCGAACGTTTGTAGCCTACCTATGAGGAATTGAAACTCCCGCGCGACACAGCATAAGATGCACGGGCCGGCCCTGTTTGTAGCCTACCTATGAGGAATTGAAACCCGGGCATTGCAAAACTACCGATACCTGGGCAAATGTTTGTAGCCTACCTATGAGGAATTGAAACCAGCATAGAGACACTTCCAAGACACTTCCATGTGCCAGTTTGTAGCCTACCTATGAGGAATTGAAACAGATAATAGCCGAATTCGCGATCATACGATATGGCATGAGTTTGTAGCCTACCTATGAGGAATTGAAACGCCGATTCGAGACCATATTCCTGAAGCTTCTTTGCCGGTTTGTAGCCTACCTATGAGGAATTGAAACCACCACCTCCAGCCAGCCATAGTGCGGAGGCCGGATGTTTGTAGCCTACCTATGAGGAATTGAAACAGCCAAGTACGGGCGCAGGTCAAACATGCGCTGTGGGTTTGTAGCCTACCTATGAGGAATTGAAACGTGGGCACGGTTTCAAAGAAGGAGGTGTCTGTCCCCGTTTGTAGCCTACCTATGAGGAATTGAAACGGAGGGTATAGAACATGCGTGTACAGATTCGGGAAGTTTGTAGCCTACCTATGAGGAATTGAAACTTGTTTGACGCGGACCCATATCGCAGACAGGGCATAGTTTGTAGCCTACCTATGAGGAATTGAAACCTTGCTCGCGAATCTCTTGCATCTCAGTATTAGTTATCCGTTTGTAGCCTACCTATGAGGAATTGAAACCTTCGTAAATCCCTTCTCTAACTTGCATCCTCATTGTTTGTAGCCTACCTATGAGGAATTGAAACGCCCATCAGCCTCTTAAGATCACCGCGGAGTTGCGAGACGTTTGTAGCCTACCTATGAGGAATTGAAACACCGTATCCATAGGGACGGACGAAGGAGAAGAAGAAAGTTTGTAGCCTACCTATGAGGAATTGAAACTTTGGCCACGGACACCGCCGCGTTCCGGGCCGTGATCAGTTTGTAGCCTACCTATGAGGAATTGAAACTCACCACACATACGACGATCGATACGACCATTGAACCGTTTGTAGCCTACCTATGAGGAATTGAAACGCTAATGCAATATCCTGACACTCAGAACAATCCTCAGGGTTTGTAGCCTACCTATGAGGAATTGAAACTGGTGCTGGTATTTACCGCATTCCCTCCTTTCTGTGTTTGTAGCCTACCTATGAGGAATTGAAACGATTTTTGAAACCCAGATTATAGAGGTGTCCCATGGGTTTGTAGCCTACCTATGAGGAATTGAAACGGTAATCGCTCTTCTGTATGGATCGGGAACTGTTCGGGTTTGTACGGCCTTCTGACACGTACCAACTTTCTACCCTTCCATTGTCGTCGTACTAGAGAGAGAGCGGAAACTCGCATTGGTATTCACTGAGGAAGATGAAGCACTTGCCGATGGAGCCATCGCCGAACGAATGCTAAAGAATCACACTTGCTCCCATTCGGAATCCCAAGCTCTTGCTATGCCACATGGGCGGTAGGATGGCTTCTAAGCTCACCGAAGGAATACGGACCGCGTTTAAGGCTTGGAGCGGTCGGCCCGTCTGAGTTTGCCAAGCTTGACCCATATCCATCAATAAAATCTTCGTCATCATTTCAGATTGTTTCCAAGAAGGCTGCGAACGCTAACTCCCTTGAAAAACGAGGACACATCGATTTTAACTGTTGTAGATGCCCTTCACCATTGTGCTTAGGGCACGACCAGCGTTATTGGCGCGTAGCAATAACCAACGTGGATTCGAGAGGGCCAGAATCCGCTTGCATGACAAACGGCATAATTGGACCGCAAGAAAACAAGCTGGGATCAAATAATTCGTCGACTAAGAAGTGTGTAATCGGCACAAAGGTTCCATGGTAGTCACGTGACGCTCCTCGCAGAAGAAATCGTCCGTGTGGCTTTAGAATTCGGGCGACCTCTTGGACATATCTTTGTTGATCAGAATAAACCAGATGATGCATTAATCCTCTGTCTGAGACAAAGTCACAACTTCTTGTTTCTAGGGGCATGTTAAGAGCATTAGCATGGATCCACTCAACGTAGACTTGAGCGTGCGCTGCATTCTGGCGGGCGATGTCCAATGCCGCCCGGCTGATATCCAAACCGATCACATGAAACCCTAACCCCGCCAAAAAAACCGCGTCACCCCCCGATCCACAACCCAAGTCAACCACTTGGCCTCCGGCAGGGATTAATTGAGCCGCAACACAGGTCACAAGTTCTTGGGATGGATGTGAATAATGCCATTGTGCTAAATGTATTCCCCGAGAATACGCTTCTTCCCAATCAATACCCATCCAGCATCTCCTCCTTCGACAACGAAGTGAACGAATAGGGAATTCGCCGACTAGCGCTTTCCCAAACCGCCTCTTGCAAATCAATAGGCTAGCATGTGCCCGAGCCAATTTTCGACTGCCGCCGTAGAGTTCAGCGCGCCACCCGCGGTTCCTATAAACGGGCCAAAGCTGACCTTAAAGGATGATGTACTGTCCCGAGGCGTCCACGTCTCTAGGACAATTGCCCCATTAACGTGCTGCATCTTGGTCAATGTACCATTTTGTGACAGTAATTGCCTCACTGCACGTGTGCATGGGTTTCCCATAGCCACAATCCATCCGTCGGGCTCTAGCACCTGCATGATGGTCTGCAGTAACGTGGTATGATACGCTTGAACTTGTTTGGTGACCGAGCTACCAGGACCAAGGGTCCTTGTTACGGTTTTCCGTGAATGCATCGGTAGATACTCTGCCGCCATGATTCCGTAATCCTTAGCGATATCCCAAAAGGCTTGCAAACGCTTCTGCGACGGATCAACGGCCTCCTCATACTTGTCTTTCAATAACGTAAACTGCTTGTCTTTTAAGGTGCCCGTTATCGTGCCGAGATTGTAGTAATACCTGCTATGGATAGCCCACGGGAGACTTCCCGGCCATGGTGCGGAAGCTGAGAAAGGGTAGTTCAAGTAAAACTGGGCATAGGAATACCACGTGCCAGGAGGTTCTTCCACGTGGTAGGAGCTAGCAACTATTTTTTCCTGCAGTGCTCCCGCGTCGTAGTGAGGATTCAGGCCCCAAAACACTACATGGATTGGCCATCCAGTCACGGTAAAGGGAATCGGGGCGATGGGAACCAGCTGCTGCGTCTGGGGATGGGGTTCCGCATCACGGAATCTGGCCTCCCCTTTCAAACGCAACGCTTGGTTCCACTTCAGCACAATACTTTGTAGAGGCTGAAGGGCCACCTTCGTGTGCTTGTCAATCGCAAATCCTAGATCATTAAGCGCTGTAATAAACCGGTGGGGCAAAAAGGCTTCTGGACTGTTCGTCATTGATTAGCCCCTTAAGTATGTCTTATGACTCCATTTCCAATCCCGCTCATCATTCGCTCACGCTTACGTTCTAGGGCCGGATTTCGTGCGTCAAAGATGACCCTTGCTGCCTGTCGCCATTTCTCATTCCATTATATCCCCCACATCTTGGGCAAAGGAGAACGTTTCGTAGCCGTCATCACAATTTTTCAACGTATGACAAAACTTAGGAACTATCGTGGTTCGTGCAAGCAGGTTGGCCAATCTCTCATGGCCGTTGATACAAATCCAACCGCGTCAAAAACCAATCCTAGATCAAGGCGATTCCTCAATGATAGGCGCATCGAGCATAGCCAGCACGGTATATGAATCCCGCCATTCCCAAGGGGGCAGAAGAACAAGATGTGTTAGTTGTTTTAACAACGCCGCGAAGCGGCTCGAGGTCATGGAACGTCAATTTCCGTAGGTTTCCGAAACGTAAGTGGTCTACAAAGAATCCTCACGAAGCGACGAGCAAATTTGCCTCGCGTTCACGAGATCTAACACTCAAGACGTATAGGTTAGTCACCACCGAGTCGCTACGACCTTGTCCTAAACAGAAACTTGAGGAGTGGATCCTTCCTGTAGTTGTGGTAAGATAGCCGCCAGGGCACAGTCCCTTGGCGGCTTTGAACCCCGCTCTATTTGACAGCGATACCGCGCTCTTTGGCTCGGAACCTTTACGCCCATTCGCTACGATCAAGCTGCGGCTGAAGCGCGCGATTTAGGGATTCCGCGAGCACATCGGCCATATCGTTAATTAACAAATCAATTTCTTTAGGGGTCACCATCAATCCCCCCAAACGCTCTCCGAGAACTTCTTCGATAAGGGCATTTTGATTCGGCTCCCCCATCTCTTCGAGAATCTTATAAAACTTAGCATCATCCGCCAACTGCTGTACTAAGAGCCTCAGCGCTTCTTGGGCGATACTCATCGCTTGCACAACGGTACATACGCCAATCGCCGTGACCGGGACCCCCACAGATTCATGACTTAATCCTTGCCGTTTATTGCCCACCCCAGAACCCGGATGAATTCCAGTATCCGCAATTTGCACGCTGCCCAGCAGCCGGTCTAAACTCCTAGCTGCCAGGGCATCAACCGCAATGACCAAATCAGGATGGGCTTCGGAGACAATGCCTTTAATCATATCAAGGGTTTCGATGCCGGTGGTCCCCAAGACGCCGGGGGCTACAGCGGCGACAGGCCGCATACGCTCTTGAATCTCAGGAGGAACCAGCTCACTTAAATGCCGGGTCACCAGCAAACGTTCTACCACACGAGGGCCTAACGCATCCGGTGTGGCATTCCAATTGCCTAGTCCGACCACCAAGATGCTTTTACGGGTATCTTCGGGAATCAAGGCCTTCAATTCATCCGTTAATACGTCCACTAAATCCGCTCGCAATCCAGCTTCGCGCTCTTTAAACCCCGGCACATCGAGCGTCACGTAATGGCCTTGGGGTTTGCCCATAAGACGCGCTCCTTGGCTGTTGAACACCTCCACCCGCGTCACATCCACGTGGCGATCTTTTTGTTTGTCAACGCGCACTCCCGGCACTTCTTCATGCGCTTCTCCCCGAACAATGTCGCGTGCTTCAATAGCCATATCCGTAGCTACTGAAATCGGACGAAACTCAGCCATTGGCCGCCCCCTTTCCTTAGCGTTAGACTGCGCCCTCGGTTGGCACTTTATGCGAAACGAGGCGCCTCTCGCTTAAGTGCCAACGTTCATACACCGCTGACCATAAGACAACATCACGCCACGCAATAACAGGCACGACGGCCCGGCCAAAGCGAGCAGCCACCGGACTTCCCAGCGTTCCTAGCGCCAGCCAGCGCATGGCCAGCAAAAAATCCAACAGGCCCGCCACGTTGACCGCTACCAATAAAGGGGGGCTGCTGTCCACCCACAGTAGCGCGTACACGACCCATAGCATATATTGCGGGCTATACACCTTATTGCACAACAGCCACCACGCCAAAGCCGCCGTCCCAGCCTCTATGGGATCCAAGCGCCCCTGGGCCTGCGCCCAGAGTAAGGCTACCCCGCCTCCCACGGTCAGCACTAAGCTCAGCAAGTTGACGGTGTCAATGTGCAAGACACCACGCAAGATAAGCCACTGATAAAGGCCCGGGGCGGGTCCGCGGCCACTATTAAATGTAAAAAATTCCGCCCATCCCGGGCGTGCCCACAATGCGCAGGGCAAATTCAAGCCGCCCGCCGTTAAGACGAACCCCCACAGTAACCGCCGGGCCTCACCTCGCTGGTGGCGTTGGCGCAAACCCCAAAACAAGTACGGCACCAGCACCACGGGGAAAAACTTGGTGGCCATACCAACGCCTAGAGCCACGCCGGTGAGAGCCCAACGCTGATCTTTCCATTCCCAAAGCGCCCATCCCCAGGTCATAATGCCCAACAAATCCCAGTTCAATAAACCACAGACGAGAAGAAGGGGTGACGCACTAAACCACAAGGCTGCCCGCCATCCTCGGCTATGCCACAATGCATAGAGGGCTCCCACAAACGCCAACACCAAGCCAATACCAGAGCCCACCCAGTAGCCCCAAAACCCTGGCAGCCATGCCATGGCCCACATGTAAAAGCCGATTATCACGGGATATTCAATAATGTTGTGAAAATAGGGCAAGGCGCGTGCATACAAATGGCGGGAACTATATAGAGCCGCCACATCGGAATACGTCCCGTGGCTAAAACTATAGGAATAGTATTGCCGGTCGGGATGGCCGTGTGCTAAGGCTAACGCCGGCGGGGCCATTCGGATCAATGCCCACAGTAAGGCTCCTATACCCGGCACACTTACAACCCAAAATGTTCGTGTCTTCACCCCACTCCTCCTCATTTCGATAATGGTGCTCTTTTTCCCGCCGTTAGCAATTTCTTTGGCCTTGTCTCATACATCTAAGGGGAGGGATGGACATGCGCAAGAAACGCTCCTTGTGGTGGGGCACGCTAACGTTAACCGGAGCGGCCGTTGCGTCGCGAGGCTTAGGCCTCGTGTACCGCATGCTCCTCGCACGCTTTTTAGGGGCGGAAGGCTTGGGGTTTTTTCAGATGATCTTCCCCTTTTACGTGGCCCTCGTCACACTGGCCGTTGCCGGGACTCCCGTAGCGGTCTCGCAACTCATTGCCGAAGAGCACACCAATCCGAGACGTTTAATGCGTCTGGCCCTAATCATTGTGACCGTAGTAAGTGTGCCCTTAATTGGCTTGGTCATCATGCTCGCGAAACCTTTGGCCGTGATGCTGTACCATGACCCACGGTTTATCCCCTTGATTATTACGATTGCCCCTGCGCTCATCGCCGTGGGATTTTCCGCAGTACTGCGCGGGTACTTTGTAGGAATTCAACAGCTCACCTATCCGGCCTTGTCGCAAGTATCAGAACAACTTAGCCGCGTGGTAATTCTTTACACGATTCTCAACTTCATTGGCCGACATGCCTTTCACAATGCCCCGTTAGTCGCCGTGGCCCTTATTCCCATAGGGGAAGGTGTAAGCCTTGTCATCTTAGCGCTCGCCTATGTCCGGTCCTACGCCCCCCTCGCTGGGGTGATGTCCCACACCTCGAAGGTACGAGACATTCTTCGTCTCTCCGTCCCCGTCACCTTTAGCCGCCTTCTGGGATCCCTTGTTGGGGTAATTGAAGCCTTTTTCATTCCCATGCGGCTAGAAGCGGCCGGCATGTCTCCCTATAACGCCATCCGGTATTTTGGTCAGTTAACCGGCATGGCATTGCCGCTCATTTTCTTTCCCACCGCCCTCACGCTGTCTCTCTCGACAAACTTGGTCCCCGTCGTTGCGCACTGCCATTCCGCGGAAGACGAACAAGGCATCCGTGAGGCTGTGATGGAAGGCTTGGAAGCGACGGCGGTCTTCACCGTCCCCGTCACGATTTTGTTGTTGGCTTTAGGCATCAAGTTAGATGACCTATTTTTTCATGCCCATATTCATGCCGATGTATTCTATCCTTTGGTATTGGGAGGATTTTTTCTCTACTTTGATATTACCTTGTCGGGTGCCCTGAGAGGACTCGGACGCACCGATATCCCTATGCGCAATGACCTCATCGCCAGCGCTCTGGAAATACTCATGATTTACCTTTTGAGCATTAATCCCCGCATGGCGCCGACGGGCATTCCTACGGCCATTGGTTTGGGCTTCGTTCTCAGTATGGTGTTCAACGCCGTGAGCTTTACGCGCTTAAGCCGCATTCGTATCCCGTGGGGGAAAATCCTCCTCCGGCCTTTGGCGTCTTCTATTCCCGTCCTGTTAACCTTGGCGCTATGGCATATCTGGGGAATGGGACGGCATCTGCCCCAGGCAGAAAGCCTCATGGGCAGCATTGGCCTCACCATTTTGGCCTATCTACTGTCCTTGAGGCTTACAGGTCCAACCCATCACCGCTTACTCTGATGCGGGTGAAAAAGGTCAAGAAGAGGCAAGCAGCTTATGCAAATACGGCGCAATGCTTTGAGGAGACAACAAAGCCCCGCTGTAAATGGCCCGGATGCGTCCATGAGGCCCAATAAAGACAGACATGGGCAAGCCTTGCACCCCATAGGCCGCAGCCACGGCGCCTTGGGTATCAAGCAACACCGGGTAGTTAACCCCTTTGGCCTTCATGTACTGGGCCACGGTGGCTTGGGATTGCTGAACATCGACCCCATAAATGTCAATACGCCCTGCGTAGCTCGCTTGCACTTTTTCAATTTGAGGAATTTCTTTATTGCACCAGGGACACCATGTCGCCCAAAAGTTCAGCCAAACAGGGTGCCCACGCAGCGAAGCCAGACTCACCGTCTGCCCCGCGGTAGTGGTTAAGGTGAAATTAGGAGCGAATTGGCCCGCAGTCAGCCCATATTGAGCTGTCGAGGCGGACGCCGTGGACTTGGTCTTAGGCGCCGCCACCGTATGCGGTTTCGTTCCACGCCCCACCAGAAAGCCTGCATATATCAAGGCCGCGAGCAAAACAATCCATCCCGCCCACCGTTTCATCGCGAGAGACACCCTATCGCCTCCTTACATCAGAATACCGGGGCTTCCTTCATGTTCTCAATCGCAAACGTCAGCTCGCCATTGCGCTCATCCACTGTCACTTTTTGATGACCCGTTAATTCTCCATCGAGCATCTTCATGGCTAACGGGTCTTGAATCGTGCGTTGAATGAGCCGTCTTAGCGGACGTGCCCCATATTGCGGATCATAGCCGCGTGCCGCTAAATGGTCTAAAGCCGCTTCGGTAACCACCAGCATAATATCACGTTCGTCCAGTCTTTGCTGAATATCCTTCAAATTCACTTTGACGATCAGCCGCAACTCTTCGGGGGTCAGCCGCGAGAAGGTAATCACTTCGTCAATCCGGTTTAAAAATTCCGGCCGGAACGCTTCGCGCAAAATCCCTTCCAGTTGTTGTTGGCGTCGAGCAGGATCAGACTCCTCCAAAATCACGTGGCTGCCAAGGTTCGACGTCATGATAATCACGGTGTTACGGAAATCCACCGTACGGCCTTGCCCATCCGTCAAACGTCCGTCATCCAGTACCTGCAACAACACGTTGAACACTTCCGGATGGGCCTTCTCAATTTCATCTAGCAAAACCACCGAATACGGGCGACGCCGGACCGCTTCCGTCAACTGTCCACCCTCTTCATAGCCCACGTAGCCTGGCGGCGCACCGACCAGCCGCGACACCGTGTGGCGTTCCATGTATTCGGACATATCGATCCGAATCAAGGCATTTTCATCATCAAACAAGAACTCGGCCAAAGCCTTCGCCAGCTCTGTCTTTCCGACCCCTGTCGGTCCTAAAAAGAGGAAGGAGCCCATAGGACGTCTAGGATCGGCCAATCCCGCTCGAGCCCGCCGGACCGCATTGGATACCGCCTCAACCGCCTGCTTTTGTCCAATGACGCGTTCGCCCAAGCGCTTTTCCATTTCCACCAATTTCGACCGCTCGCCTTCCAACAGTCGGTTGACCGGAATACCGGTCCACTTGGCCACCACCTGCGCCACGTCTTGTTCGGTCACCTCTTCACGTAAGAGCCGATTGGATCCTTCCAAATCCTGAAGCTCTTTTTGTGCCTGCTCCAACTCTTTTTGCAAAGACAGAAGTTTTCCGTAACGCAACTCGGCTGCGCGTCCCAAATCGCCTTCCCGCTCTGCCTGCTGTTCTTCAGTCCGCGCCTGCTCAATGGCTTGCTTGACCTGACTCACTTTGGCAACTTGCTGCTTCTCCTGCTCCCAGCGCGCCATAAGTGCGTTGCGTTTTTCGCGCACATTGGCCAGTTCTTCTTCGAGCTGCGTTAAACGCGCTTGCGACGCGGGGTCATCCTCTTTGGCCAACGCCTCGCGCTCAATTTCCAATTGCAGACGGCGCCGTTCGAGCTCGTCTAACTCCTCCGGCATGCTATCCATCTCGACGCGCAAATGCGAGGCAGCCTCGTCGATGAGGTCAATCGCTTTATCAGGCAAAAACCGGTCCGTAATATAGCGGTGGCTTAACCGCGCAGCCGCAATTAACGCCCCATCACGGATCCGCACCCCATGGTGTACTTCGTAGCGCTCCTTTAATCCCCTCAAGATGGCAATCGTGTCCTCGACCGATGGCTCATCCACATAGACTGGTTGGAAACGCCGCTCTAACGCCGCATCTTTTTCAATATACTGGCGATATTCGTCGAGCGTGGTAGCACCCACAGCGCGCAGCTCGCCCCGCGCCAAAGCCGGTTTCAGCAAGTTGGCGGCATCGACCGCGCCTTCCGCTTTCCCTGCCCCCACAATTGTGTGCAATTCATCGATAAAGAGAATAATCTGGCCTTGAGCGCCTTGGATTTCTTTCAATACCGCTTTAAGACGGTCTTCAAACTCGCCCCGGAATTTGCTTCCGGCAATTAACGAGCCCATATCTAAGGCGAGAACCTTTTTGTCTTTCAGTCCGTCGGGAACATCTTGTTGCACAATGCGCTGGGCTAGCCCTTCAACAATTGCGGTTTTGCCAACCCCCGGTTCTCCAATGAGAACGGGATTGTTCTTTGTCCGGCGCGACAACACTTGAATAACCCGGCGAATCTCCTCATCGCGCCCAATAACGGGGTCCAACTTACCACGTCGGGCCAAGTCTGTCAGGTCTTTGCTATATTTACTCAAAGCCTGATATTTCTCTTCCGGATTTTGGTCCGTTACCCGGGCTTGACCCCGAACGTCCCTCAGCGCTGTAAACACGGCGTCCCGCTTGACGCCAAAGTCTTTAAGAATCCGCCCAGCTGGTGTATCGGGATGTTCAACCAGCCCAAGCAATAAGTGTTCTGTGGAAATGTACTCATCCTTTAAGGCTTCGGCTTCTTTTTCAGCTTGTTCCACCACCGCCGTGAGTTTTTGACTCATGTAAGCCCCGGGCTGGGTTCCCGAAACTTTCGGCAGCTTATCAATTTCTCGCTGCACATTGGCAGCGACAGCCGACAAAGGAATGCCGATTTTTTCCAATAAAGGCCGTACCACACCATCCGTTTGCTTAATAAGAGCCGCAAGCAAATGTTCTGGAGTAATTTCTTGATTCTGCATCTCCCGCGCAATGTTTTGCGCGTCGGCCAACGCTTCTTGCGATTTGACCGTCAACTTATCGAGGCGCACGAACCTCTCCCCCCTTCTCTGAATGGTTCTTTAACAACTCTTGATAAAGCGCGTCATCTTGAGCCGTAAACGGCTCAGGAAAGCGCAAGGTGACTTCCAACAACAAGTCGCCTTTGGCGCCACTGCCCCGTTGCGGCAATCCCAGCCCCCGCAATCGCAACATCTTGCCTTGATTGGTGTGTGGAGGAATTTTCACCATTACCGGATCCCCGGATAAGGGGGTCACAGGAACTTCACCCCCGGCTGCCGCTAACGGCACCGGCACCATGAGCCGACCTAAGAGGTTGCTGCCTTGCCGGACAAAGCGGGGATGCGGGGCAATCTCAACCCGAAGCCGGGCATGGTTGCCGACACGCAAAACCGATCCCGCTTCCACCCCTGGCGGCACCGTCACCGTAAACTTCTTCGGTTCCATCACTTGTCCTAGTCCTCCACACCGCGGACAATCGGCATTCGTACCGTGGCACACAGGGCACACTACAGGTTCTGACACAGAAATTGGAAGCGACACGCCACGCGCGACTTGTTCCAACGTCAACGTCACCGTCTCTTCGGGGACACGCTGGGTGCGCGTGTACGTGGCCCCAAGGTCCGGTCCGGCTTGGGCGAATAAATCTTCGAAAATGCTGCCCCAATCCCCAAATCCGTCCCCATCGTAGGAGACGCGCTGATAGCCAGGACCTTGGCTGCGGGCCTTGCGATTAGCATATCCTCGCCGCATCTGGTCGTACTCTTCGCGCTTTTTGGGATCTGAGAGCACCTCGTACGCCTCATTAATTTCTTTAAACTTGTCCTCCCCAGCTTTACCGCTAACATCAGGATGATATTTCCTGGCCAATTTTCGGTATGCAGCTTTAATCGCTGCCTTGTCAGCGGATTCGCTCACCTCGAGGATCTTGTAATAGTCCTTTGGAGCCGCCATCCACCCTCACCTCATCTGGAAAATGGGAGGACCGCTGAGCTGTGCTCTTGGTCCTCCCCCGTTATCATTATTCAGTCGGCCGGAAATCCGCGTCGATGACGTCGTCTCCGGGTCCCGCACCCCCGTCTCCCGGTGGTGGGTTGCCGGGATTCTCGGGATTGGCTCCCTGCTCTTTGTACAACGCCTCTGCCAACTTATGCGATACCGACTCGAGACGACTGAGCGCCGATTCAATGGCACTCTTGTCACTCTTCTCAATGGCCGCACGCACGTCTTTAATCGCCTCTTCGGCTTGGCTCTTGTCCGACGCGTCAACCTTGTCGCCCAAGTCTCGAATAGTCTTTTCCGTTGCGTACGCCATTGATTCAGCACGGTTCTTCAAATCCACAAGAGCCCGGCGCTCTTCATCCTCCGCGGCCTTCTCTTGCGCTTCCCGTACCATTCGTTCCACTTCTTCCTTCGACAATTGTGTCGAAGCGGTTACTGTAATCCGTTGCTCCTTCCCTGTGCCCAAATCCTTAGCCGAGACATTGACAATGCCGTTAGCATCGATGTCAAACGTCACTTCGATTTGGGGCACACCCCGGGGCGCCGGTGGAATATCTGCTAGACTAAAGCGTGCCAGCGTCCGGTTATCCGCCGCCATTGGGCGTTCTCCTTGCAAGACGTGAATTTCAACCGACGTCTGATTGTCCGACGCCGTTGTAAAAGTTTCGCTCTTGCGCGTCGGAATCGTGGTATTGCGCTCAATAAGCTTGGTGAACACGCCACCCATCGTTTCAATCCCTAAGGACAACGGCGTTACGTCTAACAAGATAACGTCTTTGACTTCACCTGCAAGCACACCACCCTGAATGGCGGCACCAACGGCCACCACTTCATCCGGATTGACGCCTCGGTGAGGCTCTTTCCCGGTAAGTTTCTTCACTAATTCCTGGATGACGGGCATCCGGGTGGACCCGCCCACGAGAATGACCTCATTGATTTGGCTTTCCGTAAGCTTCGCGTCCTTCAAAGCTTGTTTGAAGGGAATGACCGTACGTTCTGTCAAATCTTGGGTCAATTCCTCAAACTTGGCACGGGTAATCGTCATCTCCAAGTGCTTAGGCCCGGTTTGGTCCGCGGTGATAAACGGCAAACTGACCTGCGTTTCAGTCACCGACGACAATTCGATTTTGGCTTTTTCCGCCGCCTCAATGAGGCGCTGCAGGGCTTGCCGGTCATTGCGCAAATCAATGCCATTTTCCCGCTTGAACTCAGCAGCTATGTAATCGACAAGTTTCATGTCGTAGTCATCGCCGCCTAAATGCGTGTCCCCAGCCGTTGATTTGACTTCGAATACGCCATCGCCCACTTCGAGCACGGATACGTCAAACGTCCCGCCACCCAAGTCCCATACTAAAATGGTCTCGTTCTTTTGCTTGTCCAAGCCATAGGCTAACGCCGCCGCCGTTGGCTCGTTGATAATGCGTAACACATCAAGACCGGCAATCTTGCCTGCGTCTTTGGTCGCTTGCCGCTCTGCATCGTTAAAATATGCGGGAACAGTAATGACCGCCTGGGTTACACTTTCGCCCAGATATTTCTCGGCATCGGCCTTGAGTTTTCCGAGAATCATCGCCGAAATTTCTTCGGGGGTCATTTTCTTGCCCGCATTCGGCAAATCCACCAACACTTGTTGATTGGGCCCTTGAACGACCTTATATGGCACCCGCTCACGTTCTTGAGCCACTTCATCGTAGCGCCGTCCAATAAAGCGCTTAATTGAAAAGACCGTGTTCTCAGGATTCATTACCGCTTGTCGACGGGCTAGTTGACCGACAAGCCGTTCCCCTGTCTTTGAAAATGCCACCACTGATGGGGTGAGCCGACTCCCTTCCGTATTCAAAATAACGGTGGGCTGTCCTCCCTCCATCACTGCAATTACAGAGTTAGTCGTTCCCAAATCGATTCCTACGACTTTGGCCATAAGTCAATTTCCTCTCCTTGTCATCCGTAGTACGTTCTATGGATTGCTTCGCGGGCACCTCGGTGATTCCAAGAACCATGCGTATTCCCGCCGCATTCACGCCTTGTCGAGTGAGATCCCGAATTCTGACTAGACGATAATAGTCATTTTCGGAATACAACCGATTATTTGTCTCAGTCCGCGCGGGCGACAGAAGACACTCTTTTTCCCATACGCGAAGCATCTGCGATGACACTCCGACCAGCCGTGCCATGACGCCAATCGTGTAAACTGGCTCGTCAGGACCGTGGATCGGCATATCACATCACATCCTTAAATCGTACTCCGTTAGTCATGGTTATCTGACACCCCTATTGTAACAACAAACTTAAAAAAGATCTATAAGAAATCTATAATGCTTTGACAAGAATATGACAACAGCGGTCAGCATATGTATCTCTTGGAATTAAAAACAGTGTTGTGCCAGAATCCCCCCAAAGGAGGAACCCTATGCGCAAAGACCGGTTACTCCCTGGCTCCATCGCGCCCCGGATTGTTTCGTGGCGGCTTCCGTGGCAACAAGGACATGGCCCCGATCACCGCACCTTGCAAAGCCTTTATGGATGGAGTATTGCTGCCACCGCACTCTTAGTATCGCTCTACCAGTTCTTTAGTATTCTCCCTGCGGGCCGCGCGTTGACCCGTATGCTGTTGGGCATTGTGTTCGTCGTGGCTGGCGGATACGGACTGGTCGCGGGTCTATCCCGCGTAACCGGTATTTTGCTGCGCCGCATGGGGTTTTATCAATCCCAGAGAGAACTTGCCGCGCTCTTTATGGCCCTAGGGCCGTGGATTGTCCTGGCGACATTGGCAGCCGTGTTAACATCACGCACTTGGGTCACCGGTCTTGTGGGCATCTTAGGACTCATAGCCCTGGCTTATCACATGCGCCGAATGATAGGCGTGTCCTTGATGCAAGCATTCACCATTATTGCCGTCGAATTCGTGCCGCTAGTAGCCCTCGCCATTTACTGGTCGTGGTCCATGGGCTGGAATTTTACTCCTTTTTACTAAAATTTGTCCGGGGCATAAAAAAACCCGGCACAAAGCCGGAGACGAAGGGATGGGAATAACTCTCATCCCCTTTACCGTTGGTAGAGTACATGGCCATTTTTAATGGTACTAAGCACCTGATATTGCGCATCAAAAATCGCTAAATCAGCCCAAGCGCCTTCTTCAATCCGGCCGCGGCCGCCCAGAGCCAAGCGCCTAGCCGGCGCCTCACACCATGCTTGCACCACCTCACGCAGCGGCACCCCCCACTGCAACAAATTGCGCAAGGATTGATCGGGGGTCAAAATGCTCCCTGCCAAGGTTCCGTCATCAAGGCGCGCGGATACGCCGTCTACGTGCACCATCCACTGCCCTAATCGGTACCGGCCCGGGGTTTGGTCAATAGCTGAAATACCATCCGTTATCAAAATGATGCGGTGCGCTGCCAACTGAAACACCATGCGCACAATATCGGGATGGACATGAATGCCATCGGTAATCAGCTCCAGCCATAAATTCTCGGCGGAGAGCCCAAGACCCAGTAAGCCTGGCTCCCGGTGGTGCAACGGAGCCATCGCATTAAACAAGTGCGTAATGGCATCCGCCCCCGCTAACATCCCTTCCCACGCCTGTGAGCGGCCAGCTCCCGAATGCCCCATATTCACGTGAATCCCGTGATCGGTTAAAAGTCTTATCGCCTGGTCTGCAGAGCTTTGATTCGGCGCCAGCGTCATGACGCGCAACGGTCGCTCAGCGTGGCGCAAGGGGACAATAGCGCGTTCAATTTCCTCCAAATTGACTGCACGAATTGCTTCGAGGGGTTGCGCCCCCTTATACTGGCGATCTAAGTACGGGCCCTCCCAATGCATTCCAATACACGTACTAAGGGGACTCGGTGTCCATTGGCGAGCGAGGTCTGCCACCGCCATCAAATCGTCCCACGGCGCGGTAATCGTCGTCGCCAAAAACGCCGTCACCCCGTGACGACTGAGCGCATGCTCGATCTGTTCCCATGCCTCCGCATGGGCTTCCATGACATCATGACCACAAGCCCCATGAATATGTTCGTCAATAAAACCTGGTAAGACCACAGGCAAGGCCGTAGACCGGGTATCTAAGCGGGTCAAGCGTGTAATACGGCCTTGGACGTTCCACTCAATGCGCGCGGGCACCAATTGTCCTACAGTAGAAATATAAACCCGTCCTTCAATGGCTTGGTTCAATATGATATGGCCGCCCTTCTTGTTCCCACAACGCGCCCAACCGAATGGCGCCATAGACGGGATTTTCTGATATCACGCGCCACGAAGGACGCAAGGTTCGCACATACGGCTCCCACGCTTTGGCGAGTCCGCCACTGAGACCAACCAGAGAACACGCAGGCGCGCTGTCGACCATGCACACGATACCATACGCCTCCTCCGTTAATAACTTTTGACTCACAAGATCGCCCTCCCTGGCCAACGCAAAGACAAGCGGTGCAAAATCAGCAGGCGCTCGTACAGGTCGGCTGGGATCGTAAAGATAGTTTATTAGGCCCACCACATCCCGCGCTTGTGCCCACTGAAGAGCCGCTTCGGCTAACGCCGTCGGTTCCCCGGTCCCTTCTAATGCTTGAACCGCTAAGCGTAACCCTTGTTGGCCAAGCCATAATCCCGACCCCGTATCCCCAAGCTTCCAGCCGTACCCCCCGCGGCGCTCGGTTTTCCCCTGACATACCGAAAAGACCAACGATCCCGTCCCTAAGATCACAATGGTGCCGTCAGCGCCCCCCGTTAGAGCCGCCCACGGCAACCAATAATCTCCCACAATCCACGTATGATCCAGGTGTCTGTCACGAAAAAAAGCCTGCCAGCTTTCCCATACGGCCGGCCGGTCCGCCCCGGCTATCCCGACCAACCCGCTCTCCTGAGGTGAAGGGTTGAGAACTTCAAGAACCTGAGCCATGGCCTGGTACGCCGTGACTTGCCCTACCGCCAATATATTCGAGGGGCCTTGGGCCACGACCGGGCCACAGTCATGGATTCGTTCACAGCGCACGCCCCGGGTGGTTGAACCCCCTCCATCAATTCCCCACATCTTCTTGCCTCCCACAATCAAGGCTATTCGGCATCAGGCGCGATTTTCCTGCTTCTAACTGGCAAATGACTGACCCTGGGTCCATTGATGATATTGCGTAAAAAAGTCGGGATAACTAATCGCCACGTGCTGAGCCCCCTCTAAAAATACAGGCCCGTCCGCAACAGCGGCCGCTACCGCCAACATCATAGCCATGCGGTGGTCGCCTGCGGCCTCTACGGATGCCCCATGAAGCCGGGTAGGGCCATGAATCACCATACCGTCTTCCCGCTCTTCAATGCGAGCCCCCAGCGCCCGTAAATTTTTTACCGTGGCCGCTATACGGTCACTTTCTTTCACCCGCAATTCATGAGCGCCTGAAATGACCGTCTCCCCTTGTGCCTGAGTTGCGACCAAAGCGAGCAAGGGCACTTCATCAATCATGTCAGGAATATCTTCGGGCAATACGGTCACTCCCGCTAGCTGCCCTGGCGCAACGCGAATGTCCCCAACGTCGCCCTCTGCTCCCTTCCGCTCCGTCGTCACCATCGCCCCCATCGCTTGCAACAGACGATAAAATCCCATGCGCCGTGGGCTTATGCTCATTTCCCGTAATGTCAAATCTGAGCCCGGAATCAGTGCGGCTAAAGCCGCCCAAAAGGCCGCCGATGAGGGATCGCCTGGCACCATGGTATCGACAAGATGCAAGGAGCTGGGTTCGACCGTGATGAACCCCTCTTGATGCTGAACCTGTGCCCCCATCGCTCTCAACATACGTTCCGTATAATCGCGAGTAGGATAAGGCTCTTGGACACGGGTCGCTCCCAACGCCGTCACGGCCGCTAAGAGTATCGCCGATTTGACCTGAGCCGACGCCACTGGCATTACGTAGGTTGTTCCGTGATGGGCTCCCCCTTGAACAGTGACCGGGGCATGACCATCTTGGGTTTCGACAGCGATTCCCATACTGCGCAGGGGTCGTGCCACTCGCTCCATAGGCCGTGCGGATAGCGAATCGTCCCCGCTCAATTGGTAGCGTCCAGATCCGGCCGCTAGGAGTCCCATCGCTAAACGCATGGTCGTACCGGAGTTCCCACAATCGAGCACGTCCTGAGGCTTGCTCCACCCTTGTGGTCCAGGAGACTGTAAGATCCAGCGGTCTTGTTCGGCTCGGACTGTTACGCCCAAGCTCTCCACCACATGCCGACTCGATAAGGTATCGGCGGCAATCAGAGGATGTTCAATCACACATGCCCCTGGGGCCAGCGCAGAGAACAAAATTGCCCGGTGCGTTACCGATTTGTCGCTGGGGGGTCTTAAATGGCCTTTTAAGGGATTACGGCAGGGTGTCAGTTCCATGCGGAATATCGGTCCTTTCAGAAGAGGATAAGGTGCGTACGCGCTCGACTAATTGACGCACCGACGCCGCGTCCCTAAGGGCTTGGGGCCATAAACCTTGTTGAATATGATCATTCCATTCATTAATCAATGCGGTGTAGCGGGCGAAGGTGTCTTGGACGTTCTGTCGGTTGGCATTCAGAATGTCTTGCCAAAGGTCCACGTCACTTGCGCCAATGCGGGTCACGTCCATAAATCCCGTCCCTGCTACGTACGGCCAATGAGGCCATAAATCAGGCACCTTCTCCGTCAGGGCGAGAACCGACGCGGAAATGAGATACGGCACATGGCTCACCATACTCATTAGCGGATCGTGCCACTCCAGTGGAACCGTGACGGGCGTCGTGCCTAAAATCTGCATCCATGAGTCGATCAATTCCGCTCGGGGCTCGGCGTTGTTCCATGGCACCACTAAACAAGGCCGACCCCGAAACAGGTTCCCATCGCGGTGGGCAAACCCCCGCACTTCTTTACCCGCCATCGGATGGAGAGACACCAAGCACGAAGGAGAAAAGACGTGGCGGTAATAGGGCACCAAGGGCATTTTGACCGAGGAGACATCAACAATGACCAACGATTGGCTCGCCTCGTTTACCAGCCGTACAATCCACTCGCCCACGGTCGCCAAGGGAGCTGCAATCACAATCTGGTCAACCTCATCCAACCAGTCTTGCCAAGGCCCAAAGTGCATCGCTGCTTGCTCGCAGGCCTCTTTTAGCGTTTGATCGACGTCCCAGGCCCACACGTCCCAGCCGGCATTGCTAAATGCTTGGGCAATGGACCCTCCAATGAGCCCCAACCCGATGACTCCAAGTTTCACACGGTCCGTCCAATCGCCTCGGCAATCAACCCGAGAGAAGACACTAACTCGCCCAGATGGGGAAGATTTAAGCTTTGCGGACCATCAGACAACGCTTCGGTCGGATTGGGATGCGCCTCAATAATCAATCCATCCGCTCCTGCAGCCACGGCCGCCCGTGCCATAGGTGCCACCCAATTCCATTGCCCCGTTGAATGAGACGGATCAATCACAATCGGCAAATGTGATAACTGTTTAACCACTGGAATCGCACTCAAATCGAGGGTGTTGCGCGTCTTGGTTTCGTAGGTACGAATCCCCCGCTCACATAACACGATGTCGCGATTTCCATTGGCGGCAATGTATTCCGCAGCCATGAGCCATTCGTCAATCGTGGCGGAGAGTCCCCGCTTGAGCAACACCGGCTTTTGAATCTGGCCGACCGCTTTGAGCAACTCAAAGTTCTGCATATTGCGCGCCCCAATTTGAACCATATCAGCCCACTGAGCCACATGGTCCAAGCTTTCCCGGTCTACAGCTTCTGTCACGACCATAAGACCATAACGCTCACGGGCTTGAGCTAAAATTTTTAATCCGTCCACGCCCATGCCTTGAAAACTGTAGGGCGATGTACGCGGCTTGTACGCCCCACCACGCAGGACCGATAGCCCAAAGTCATGAACCGCTCGAGCCGCCTGCATGACCTGGTCCTCACTCTCCACCGCACAAGGTCCTGCAATGACAATGACGCGCTTGCCCCCAAAAGCGGCCGGTCCCACATTAACCACAGTATCTTCAGGATGAAAATCGCGACTTACCAACTTGTATGGGCGCCTCACCGGCACGACTTGTTCAACCGACTGCATGGATGCCAACCGAAAGACCTCCTCTGTGCGTTCACCGATCACTCCAATAATGGTTCGCTCGACGCCGCGAGAAATGTGGACTTGAAACCCTTCAGACTTTAATCGTTCTGTCACCGCATCAATATCCGTATCCGGAGCGTTTTTCGACATCACCACAATCATTGCTGATTCATCCCCTCACCACGCCGTTTTTGAAAAAAAATAAGGCCTCATTGTCCCTAGTTAGGGACGAAGGCCTTGTCTCCGCGGTACCACCCTATTGGTTGGTTGCCCAACCTCTCAGCTAGCTGCTAACACAGCTACTCCCTTTTAACGGTAGGACTCCGGATTCTCTACTAGCGTTTTGCCGCGTTCGATGCACACTCATGGGGGTACGGTCTGGATTCGAAGTATCGGCTTACACCACCCGCCGACTCTCTGCGCCTTCGAGAATCCGACCCCTTCCCAATCATCGCTTTCGTTATTTCCCGCATCATACACCGCATAACCAGCGGTGTCAAGGCCTTCTTAGGGATTTAATGCCTCACGCAACGAGGCCACAAATGCGCGTGCCGCTTGGGGGGCTTCGTCGCCCGCGTCATCGATAATACGCACCAACGCACTGCCCACAATGACACCATCTGCAACCGCCCCAATGCGGCGTGCATGTTCCGGTGTGGAAATTCCAAAGCCAATGGCCACTGGTTGGGTGATAAAGCGTTTGATGCGGGCGACCATGGATTCTACGCCGCTGTCAATATCTTGACGGACGCCCGTCACCCCGGTCAAAGACACCCCATAGATAAATCCGGTCGCGATCTCCAACGACGCTATATGGGCATCTGTAGACGTCGGTGCAACCAAGGGAATGAGAGAAATGCCTTCCGCCTCGCAATCATGAAACACCTCTTGGCTTTCTAGCCATGGCAAATCGGGAATAATGAGCCCTTTGACCCCGCTTTGGGCTGCCGCCCGAATAAACGCGCGGACCCCAAAGTGGTAGACGGGATTCATATACGTCAAATACACAATGGGCACAGAACTTTGGCTAATCTCTTTAGTTTGGTCCAAAATATCCCGCAGTTTGGTGCCGTTATTCAAGGCTTGGGTCGCAGCATGCTGTAAGACGGGGCCATCGGCTAAAGGGTCTGAAAAGGGAATCCCGATCTCGATAATGTCAGCCCCGGCCTCGTTCAAGGCCGAGATGAGCTGAGGTAAATCGTTCAAGTGAGGGTGTCCCGCGGTCACATACGGAATGAGAGCGGCTCGCCCCTCGCCTTTGGTTCGTGCAAATACCCCGCGTAGAGTAAGATCTGATGATGTCAATGCATTCCCTCCTCATATTCCCGGACTGCCTCAACATCTTTGTCGCCGCGGCCAGATAGATTAATTAAGACACGAGCTCCCAAGCTCCTGAGCCGCTCTTGCTCTTTAATGACCCAAGCGACCGCATGCGCGCTTTCCAGCGCGGGGATAATCCCCTCGAGCAACGACAACTCGTGAAACGCCGCCAATGCTTCTTGGTCGGTTATCGCGTGATACTCAGCGCGCTGGGTGTCGTGGAAATAGGCGTGCTCTGGTCCCACGCCCGGATAATCAAGTCCGGCCGAAATCGAGTGCGCGGGAATGATTTGGCCATCTTCGTCTTGCAACAAATAACTCAAACTGCCATGCAAGATGCCCTTCATGCCCACCGCAATCGTCGCCGCGTGCTTGCCAGTCTCCACCCCTTCTCCCCCTGCTTCAATCCCCACCAAGGTGACGGGATCATTTCGAAAAGCATAGAAGACGCCCATGGAATTTGATCCCCCACCAACCGGAGCCACAATGTGCGTGGGTAATGTCCCTGTGACGGCATGAAACTGACGACGCGCTTCATCGCCAATCACCGACTGAAAATCCCGCACCATCATCGGATACGGATGCGGGCCCACGACCGACCCAATGACGTAAAACGTGGAACGGACATTGGTGACCCAGTCCCGAATTGCCTCGTTCGTCGCATCTTTCAACGTCCGCGATCCCGATTGCACGGGAATGACCTCCGCACCTAGCAACCGCATACGATATACATTTAACGCTTGGCGTTTGACGTCTTCCTCGCCCATATACACTTGAGCCGACAAACCAAACAGAGCCGCTGCAGTGGCTGTCGCCACGCCATGCTGACCGGCGCCCGTTTCGGCAATGATGCGGGTTTTTCCCATTCGACGAGCCAACAGAATTTGGCCCATAGTGTTGTTAATCTTATGAGCCCCCGTGTGGTTTAAATCTTCACGCTTTAAGTAGACGTCGTATCCGACTTTCGCGCTTAATCGGTCCGCCCTCCGCAAAGGGGTAGGACGACCTACATAATCTTTGAGCAACGCGGCTAGCTCCGCTTGAAATGTCGGATCGGTTTTCGCCTCGGCATAGGCGCTGGTCAGCTCGTCGAGCGCTGGCATCAACGTTTCTGGAACATACCGACCTCCAAAACCGCCGTAGCGTCCTGCTTCGTCCGGTCCATCTTTCATGACTGCCATTGTTTGGCCTCCTTAATGAATGCGGTGATCTTGACAAGATCCTTTTCTCCGTCTGTTTCCACCCCGCTTGATACATCCACACCCGATGGCTTCAATGTCTCGACCACCTGCCGTACGTTGTCGGGAGAGAGCCCGCCAGCAAGCCATAAGGGTTGTGAAATCCACGGCCGCTGCCACGCCCAGGTGCGTCCTTGACCCGGTTCAGGCCCATCTAAAAGCACGATGTCCGCACGCTCATCCACCTGCGTGGCAATAGCTTGGCGTCCAGCGTGATGCACCATGCCGATCCAATCAAAAGTACTTGCACCATGATATTGAACCCCCCACACCCCGGTGGCGGCCAACAATTGCTCGAGGTCCTCTGCAGCCATATCCCGTACGACAGCAATAAAGCGGATGTGAGGCAACTGGCGTGTCAATGCTTGAGCTTGGTCTAGGGAAACGCGCCGGGAACTGGGGGCTAACACTAGGCCAATGAAATCCGCCCCCTGGTTGACCGCAGCTTCCGCCATCGCAGCGGTTTTCACGCCGCAAATCTTGACGCTTACCTCACTCATGACGCAAGTCCTCTAAGAGGGTGCCCCCTCGCATTAAATGTTCGCCCACTAATATGGCCGAATATCCCGCGTCATGAAGACGATCGACATCCTGACGCGTTTGAATTCCGCTCTCACTAACCTTCACAACCGTTTTCGGCATGAGAGGCGCCATCTCGAGAGAAAATTCCAGTCGCGTCTCAAACGTATCCAAGTCCCTATTGTTAATTCCTACCACCATGGGATCAATCTTCAATGCGCGCTCAAGCTCATTGGCGGCGTGCACTTCCACCAGCATTTCAATGCCCACGGCGCGCGCGGCTTGCGCTAAGTCATGCAGCTGGGCATCATCCACAATCCGGATAATGACCAGGATTGCATCGGCTCCCATCGCCCGGCCTTCAAAAATTTGCACCGGATCGATGACAAAATCCTTGCGTAACACCGGAAGGTGCACAGCCGCTTTCACCTTTTGCAGATCGGCCAGATGTCCGGCAAAAAACTCGGGTTCCGTCAAGACTGAGACGGCATGAGCTCCCTGGCGTTCATAGCCCAGCGCTTGTGCCGCAGGCTGATAATCATGGGTCAACCACCCCTTTGACGGCGACTTTTGTTTGCACTCCGCGATCACGCCCACAGGCATACCTCGATGCTCACGCAACGCCGCCGCTAACGACCGCACAGGCGGCAGCTCAAGTGCTCGGTCAAAGAACCACCCGGATTGCCCTTGAATGTTCTGCACGCGAGTCTTCACCGACGCCAAAATCTGATCAAGAAACATCTCCTGCCTCCTGCTCAATCGACTCGGCGCTCCTTTGTATGAGCGCTTCCAACACCGCCGCTGCGCGTCCTTCTTGAATTGACCTGCGCGCCATTTCTACGCCCTCACGCGGCGACTCGGCCATTTCCGCCGCATAGAGAGCGGTACCCGCATTGGCCAGCACCATATCCAAATAGGCACCGGGTTCTCCGGCAAGAATTCCGCGACAGATGGCGGCGTTGGTCACAGGATCTCCCCCGCGAAATGCGTCTTTCGGATACGTCGGTAATCCAAAATCTTCGGGAGACCACGTGCCGAAGGAGGTGGTGCCATTTTGTGCGACGCCATACACGGTCGGCCCCGCCAACGATACTTCGTCAAGCCCTCCAGCGCCATGCACAACGACCGCACGTTTAAGACCCAAACGCCCCAACACTTCGGTAATCGGCTTGACCCACGGCTCCGCGAAAACACCTAGCAGTTGGTATTCGGGGTGCGCCGGATTGGTTAGAGGGCCTAAGAGATTAAACACCGTACGCACCCCCAGTTCCTTGCGAGTCTGGGCCGCGTAGCGCATGGAGAGATGCACTTTTTGGGCAAACAAGAAGCCAAAGCCGACTTCATCCACTAATGTTGCGACCTCTTCAGGACTCTGCGTAATGTCAATCCCTAAGGCCTCGAGCAAATCGGCGCTCCCGCTTTTGGAGGTCGCAGAACGGTTGCCATGTTTGGCAATATGCGCTCCGGCTCCTGCTGCCACCATGGCCGATACGGTGGAAACATTGAACGTGAAAGACCGGTCGCCTCCGGTGCCGCAGGTATCAAGCAGGGGACGATGCGCGATGGGGACCGCTTGCGCATGACGGCGCATAGCCCGTGCAAAACCGGTTAATTCATCGACCGTCTCCCCACGAACGGCCAGCGCCATTAAAATACCTGAAACTTGGATGGGAGTGGCCTGACCTTGCATAATGGCATCCATCAATGCATACGCGTCATCTTCCGTTAAAGACTTCCCTTGGCTTAAAGCCAATAGGTTGTTCGCAATTACTTCCGTCGCATTAACCATTGGCATGATCTCCTTGGACTGTGGCAGATTCGGCCAGAGATGGCACGTTCTGCACAAAATTTTGAAGAATATCAAACCCTTGGGGCGTAAGAATGGACTCGGGATGAAATTGAATCCCGTAAATGGGAAAATGCCGATGGCGAATTCCCATAATCGTGCCATCGGCACTGGTTGCGGTCACTTCAAGATCTGACACACCTTCTACAGAAACGGCGAGGGAGTGATACCGGCCGGCCCGGAAGCCTTGGGGCAGTCCCTCAAAAATCCCTTGCCCATTGTGAAACACTTCATCATCCTTCCCATGCATCAAACGTACGGCTGGTTCGACAGAACCTCCAAATGCATAGGCAATACCCTGATGCCCTAGGCACACGCCTAATATGGGCGTAGACATCCCCAACTGGCGAATCACGTCAATCATGATACCGGCATCTTCTGGACGCCCTGGACCGGGCGACAAGACAATCCGGTCAGGGTGCATAGCGGCGATATCGTCCACACCCAACGCGTCATTGCGAATCACTTGCAAATCCTGGCCCAACATGCCCAAATACTGCACCAGGTTGTAGGTAAAGGAATCGTAATTGTCCAACACGACGATCACAGCCATTCCTCCTCACTGGCATCTAGAACAGATAAGGCAGCGCCCGCTTTATTCATCGACTCCTGAAATTCCCCAGCCGATTCCGAATCTGCCACAATACCGCCCCCGGCTTGCACAAAGACTTCATCCCCAATCACATCCATCGTGCGAATCGTAATACACGCGTCCAAGTCTCCCCGGTGTGAAAGATATCCAACGACTCCACCGTAAGCACCGCGCCCTTCCGGCTCGAGCTCTTCAATAATTTCCATGGCACGAATTTTGGGCGCACCCGTCAGCGTACCGGCAGGAAAGCAAGCGGCTAATGCATCGAGGGCATCATATCCGGGCTTGAGCACCCCCTGGACTTCAGAAACAATGTGCATGACGTGTGAATAGGTCTCACGGCTCATCAACTGCGACACCGTCACCGTCCCGAATTCTGACACCCGCCCCAAATCATTACGGGACAAATCAACGAGCATCACATGCTCGGCGCGTTCCTTCGGGTCCGCTATTAATTCCTCCCATAGCTGATCGTCCTCAGCCCCACTACTCCCTCGGCGCCTGGTCCCAGCAATAGGACGGTTGTATGCCGTCCGTCCCGTCACCCGCACCAAAGCTTCTGGCGAGGAGCCCGCTAAAATCCGCCGTGGCGTCTCTAAATAAAAGAGATAAGGTGAGGGGTTCACATGCCGCAACTTGCGGTAAAGCGAGAAGGCGTCGCCCGCGATGCGAGTCGACAGGATTTGTGATAAGACCACTTGAAAAATATCTCCGGCCACAATGTGCTGTTTGGCTTGCTCCACCATATGGTCATAGGCCACACGCGTCATGTTCGACTTAATCGGCGTGAGCCGGCGAACGCGTGGCTCGGCCAGCATCACCGGCTGCCGCAATGCGTCGACAAGAATTTCCATGCGCGTAAATGCCTGTTCCATTTGATCGCGTAGGGACTCGACCACAACAGCTAGCTGTTGCTTGCGGTGGTCGAACGCCACCACGGCTTTGGGCCAAACCCATTCCCAATCCGGCCCCCGTTTGGCGTGGCGACGCGGTAATTTTTCCAACCTGCGAATCCAGTTGTAAGCAAAATACCCTATCGCTCCGCCTACAAATGGCCACTCGACCTCAGGTGGGACAGGGATGCGTTGGCGCTTTTGCTGCTTGCGAATTAATTCCAGCGGATCATCAGAGACTTCGGTTCCGTCAGGACTGACCAAAATCGCTTGGCCATCCGCCTCTAAAAGCCGCGCCCATTCCCCAATGCCAATAAAGGAATAGCGCGCCACTTTATCATCCCCTTCCACACTCTCTAACAACGAGTGGGCCCCAAAGGGACGCAAGCGGAGAAACGCAGAAATCGGGGTCACTTGATCGACAGCAAAATACCGCACCACCGCGATGTGATCGCATTCTGGACTTTCCCATATCGCGTTGTGTCCAATGCGCTCCATGAATTGGCTCATCCTTTCGGAAATAAAAAAATAGCCTCTCATCCCTTACTGAAGGGACGAAGGCGTCTTCGTGGTGCCACCCTAATTTAGACTGATACCAGTCTCTTTGTCCATACGGGCTTAAAGCCGATATGGCTTCCCTGATAACGGAGGAAGAATCCGACCAAGCCTACTCTTGTCATTTCGGTTGGCTGCTCGTGGGCCCATTCTCCACCATCGACCTTGCCGAACTTTCACCAACGTCGGCTCGCTGAAAAGGTAAAGACGGCGATACTATTCCCAGTCATAGCATGTCAAGCGTTTAAGAATTCTTCTGTATTCTAAGACCTTATCTCCACCCTGTCAAGAACGGGTGGACATCTTGAGTCTCGCGAGGTGCCAAGCCGCTTAATGCAACACCTGCGACGGCATGGCGTCATCGAGTGCATCCCTCACCCATTGCCACAACAATTTGTGCTCAGGATAGGCAAAATGGGGATCGTCGGCCACTAACTTGACCGCCACTTGACGCGCCTCTTGCAACCAAGCCAGATCTTTGACGGGATTAGCCAGTTGAAATCCTGTTATGCCATGCTGGCGCATGCCCAGCACTTCGCCTGGTCCCCGGATGCGAAGATCTTCCTCCGCCAACTTGATGCCTTCGTGGTACTGGACCATGGCCTGTAATCGCTCCCGGGCTTGTTCGGTGCGAGGATCCGCAATCAAAAAACACTGCGCCGGCTTATTCCCGCGTCCGACCCGCCCACGCAACTGATGAAGCTGGGCCAAGCCAAACCGGTCTGCATCCTCCACCACCATGACCGTCGCATTGGGGACATCAACCCCCACCTCCACAATGGTGGTCGCCACCAATACGTCAATCTCATGGGCACGAAACCGGGCCATCACCTCGCTTTTGTCACCTGATGACATTTTTCCATGCAACAACCCAATGCGCCACCCCGGCACTTTTTCCATGCCACGCGCTAAATCCACGGCGGCTTTTGCCCCGCCATTTTCGTCATCGCCTTGCACCAACGGACACACCACATAGGCCTGCTCCCCGCGCATGACGGCTTGACGCACGGCGGTGTAGGCTTCCTTGCGCCTTTCATGCGTCACGTGCACCGTTTCGACAGGTTGCCTCCCCGGCGGCAACCCTGTAATTTCTGAAACGTCGAGGTCTCCATATACCGTGAGCGCCAACGTCCGGGGAATCGGAGTCGCCGTCATCACCAGCATATCGGGATACGTCCCCTTAAGCGATAGACGCGCTCGCTGCTTCACTCCAAATCGGTGTTGCTCATCAACGACCACGACCCCCAAACGAGAGAATCCGACGCCCTCCGCAATGAGCGCTTGCGTCCCGACCACTAACGGCAGTGTCCCTTGCTGTAACGCCTCGTGTGCCGCCGCTTTTTGCTTGTCCCGCCCCGTCAACAGCGCACACGGCACTCCCAATGGTTCTAAAAAGCGATGCAGCACCTGCCATTGCTGCTCCGCTAACAACTCTGTGGGCGCCATAAAGGCGGCTTGATGCCCCGCATCCACCGCCGCCAACATGGTTAAAATCGCCACGACGGTTTTCCCTGATCCGACGTCGCCTTGAAGCAAGCGGGCCATAGGGCGAGGCTCGCGCAAATCGCTTTGAATTGTCTCCCACGCTTTTTGTTGTCCGGGGGTTAGTTCAAAAGGCAATGATGCTAAAAAGGCTTTGACCATTGGTCCGTCGGGATTTTGCACAAGTCCTGCAACTTCGGGGTCCACATGATGCATGACCTGTACTGCCAGCGCAATGCGAAGAAACTCATCAAACACCAAGCGCTTGCGTGAAGCCTCCAACAGGGTCAAATCAGGCGGAAAATGTTGATACAACACCGCCTGTGCACGGCCAATCAACTCATAGCGCTCTTGAATAGCCACCGGCACGGGATCGGCTACTTGAGGGGCTAAACGCGGTACGACCTCTTTCATGAGCCGCTGAAGAAATCCCTGGCGAATCGATCCGGACAGCGGATAAATCGGCACGAGTCCTAACAGGGGCGGTTCTCCGGCTTTCAACGTCTGAACTTCGGGGTGGACCATGGTCATCTGGCTTGCGCGGCGTTCTACCTTGCCGGTCAATACCACTTGCTGCCCGGTAGGTAATTGCCGTTGGAGCCATGCCGCATGAAAAAACACCACACTCAAAGTGCCACGCCCGTCGCTTAATTCGATGCGCAATATTTGCCTAAATCGGTCGTATTGAGCACGCTGGACAATGCCCTGCACCGTCATGAGCTCAGCCTCGTGAACTTGGTCTAAAGGGGTCATCACACGACGATCTTCGTGCCGATGAGGCCAAAGCCCTAATAAATCTTCTAGGGTGTGCACGCCCAAGTTAGCAAATTCCTGCGCCCGCTTGGGTCCAATCCCCGGCCATTTGGTAATGGGATCGCGCGCACCATAGTGAGGAACTTGAGAACCTTCACGCATGGCTTTCATGAGGCGCTTGGCGCCTTCTCCTCTTTGACAACCTGAACCCCTTGCACTTCCACAATGACGCGCCTAGGACGCATAGAAACCGATTCCGCTAAACGGTCACTGCATTGCTGCACAATTTTTTGCCCTAGGACGGGAATCCGCTGGCCGTACGCCACGATAACAGCGACATGAATAACCAATCCTTGGTCGGTATCCTCTAGCCACACACCGCGCACGCTTTGGTCCTTCTTGACCATTTCGGTCAGCCCTTCACCCACCCGGAAGATGCCCATATCCACTACACCAGGCACGGCGAGGACCGCTGACTGGACAATGGCCGCCAACACATCATCGTGTACCGCCAGCGTGCCATATTCTGTGCGCACCTCCATAACTTCCCACTCCTTGCAGTTCATTTCCCCCTATGTTACCATAGCAACGAATGTCATGGCATCGAGGAGGTTCCACAAAATGGCGTTTCGCTGTGAGGTCTGCGGAAAGCACACCGTACATGGGAATAATGTGAGTCACTCCCATCACAAGACCCGACGCGTATGGAAGCCCAATATTCAACGGGTGCGCGCACGCGTCAACGGCAAGGTCAAGCATGTCTATGTTTGCACCCGTTGCCTACGGTCGGGCCGTGTCGATCGAGCAATTTAATCGGCGGCTTGGATTAACAATTGTTCAATTTGTTGCAAGGAGAAATGGTAGGCGCTGTGGCAATAATGGCAGACAACCTCTGCTCCTTTATTTTCAATTAACGCTTCAAGTTCAACCCGGGGTAAACTGGATAATATTTCCAAACTCCGGGTTTCACTACATTCACACCCGTAATAAATTGGTTCGGGATCGAACCAATGGACCGCGCCCCCGATTACATCCTCGGCCAATGCCTCAATCGTCTCATGATTGGCCAATCGGTGACTAATCTGAGCTAAACGCGGCAAGCGCTCAATAACCGTGTCAATCACATCTTGACTGCCCGGCAAGGCCTGAATAACTAAACCTCCCGATGCCATAATCTCCCCCGATGTGCCCACCAGCACTCCGACGGCCACAGCGCTCGGAATTTGCTCCGACAAGGTGTAATACTGGGCAAAATCTTCCCCAATTTCTCCGCTCACCAACGCCACTTGTCCCTGATATAGGGCCCCAGAGGAGTCCTCACGCGTCACCCGAAATACACCAGGCACTCCCACAGCTTGTCCCACGGCTAATTTGCCATCGGCGCGCAAGGGCAGCTCAATGTGAGGGTGGTCCGCCTTGGCGCGGACCCGCCCTCCGTCGCGCACTTCAGCCACCACGCGCCCCAAAGGGCCACTGCCCTCGACTTCCACAAGCATCAGCGCGGGATCTTTAAAATCTGAGGACAAAATCGCCGCTGCGGTCGCAAGCCGCCCCATGGCGGCGGCAGCGACCGGCGACGCGTTATGCACGCGTTGAATAGCGAGTGCCGTCTTTGTCGTATGGGCTGCAATAAGACGCAAACTGCCCTGTGCTGCCGTCGCCTTTCTGCGATAATCCGTGATAATCACCCCAACCTTATTTTTTATCCTTAGACCAAAACCCTAACACAACTTGTAAGATCTTGCCTACAATCCGCGGCACTTTGACCACTTGCACTTGCATAATGGGATCCTCTCCTTTTCGCCACGTTCTTAATAGGACTGGATTGCTTACCAACGATGCAACAAGCGCCACCCGAGCCATAACAGCGCAAGCCCCACGATCACGGGACCTAGTGCGGCCCATACCAGCCACAGGCCCACTGCCAAAGGCCAAATCCATAGCGGCAAGACTTTAATAATCAACAAGCCGCCGGCTACTGACAGTCCTGCTCCTCCTAGGCGGCGTTTGAGGACTTGCCGGGGGCCATATGCGTAATGACGAAACCGCCCCATCCCCTCACCCCCCTTTTACCGGTCCACTCCCCATGCTACGAAACCCACAGGAAATGGTGCATGGTTTTTTCGGTAAAAGGCCAAACGGGGGTGACCACCTTGGTTGGTCCCGTGCTATCCTATGCGAGAAAGCCTGTCTCTCAGTCATCATGCAGCCCCGGGAATATCAAGAAACCGCGTGGTAACTTTCGCCAGCTAATACGGCTTGACCCATTGCTCCAACATCACCTTGTAATGGGCATAACGGCCAAGGTCGAACCGCCCGGATTGTAGCCCGTCTAAAACGGCGCAACCGGGTTCATCAAGATGATAGCAACTGGCAAACCGGCATCGTGCCCCGTCCCATTCCCAAAACGCATCGCGAATGCGGGCCGCGTCTTTAACCGTGGTCTCTAAGGCTGTATAACCCGGCGTATCGGCCAACCAAAACGTCCCGGTCCGCAAGAGCCGTACCCACCGTGTCGTTTGCTGTCCACGCCCAATGCGGCTCAACTCCTGAACCTCAATGCGTTCATGTGGCAACAGAGCTTTGGCCAAAGAGGACTTGCCTGCCCCGCTTTCGCCCACCAAAACCCATACCCCTTCCCGCTTGGCACTGACCAACGCGTTGATGCCCTGCCCAGTCACGGCACTGACTGGCCACACCCGGTACCCGATATTTTGATATAGCGTAATCACATGGTGTTGGCGGCCTTCGGCATCGTTTAAATCCGTCTTGGTTACGACTATTTCCGCTGCCACCCCCATCATGTGTGCCAACACTAGGCGCTTGTCCAACAGTTCCAGACTGCCTTTGGGTTGTGACGCGCTAAACACCACAAACAAGCCGGCGACATTAGCAATCGGCGGACGCACCAGCTGATTACGCCTGGGCCACACCTTCGTCACAATCGCCTCGTGGGGATCTGTACGTTCAATCTCGACCCAGTCCCCCACCAAGATCCGCCCATGGTCCCGTTTAATTTTACCGCGCAAGTAACAAAGATAGCGCGCGCCGTCCTCCGTTTCCACGGTAGGACGATTTGCTTCAAGCAATACAACCAATCCCTGCACGTTATGCCTCCTTGCACCCTCGCCTTACGATGGGGGCGTCGTACCCACCGCGGGGCTGGTGGTACTGCCATTCGCCACTAAAGGCTGCGGGGCTTGGGCTTGCCCATTCAGAAAGACGAGCAACTGACCGGATGTGCCGTACCATGTCACCGGAATTTGAATCTGCTGACCTGGGTTGACTTGTTGATAAAAGACCTCTTCGTTGCCAGCGCTATCCGTCACCACCACTTTCAGAACCGATTTGGGCGCCGCGCTGTTAGGAATTTGCCATGTGGCCAGGGTGATATTCTTGGGCAAATGAGCACTTTGCGGACTCGGTCCTTGGGACACGGTTACATTGACCGACGTCGTGTTATTTAAACTGGAATACGGTTCCGGACTCTGATCAATAATCGTATTCACCGGTTCCGTGCTGTAGGTGGTGGTCGGCGTGCCCACCGTCACATTCATCGCGATTAGCAAGCTGGCCGCTTGCTCGACCGACAAGCCTTCCAAATTGGGCATAACGGCCACAGCTTCAGCCGGTCCCTTGGATACCCATAAGGTGACCGCTTGGCCTTCGGCTAAGCTCGCATTGGGCGCAGGGCTCTGACGCACGACTTCCCCTTGTGGACTATTGCTCTTAACGTGGTGAATAATCGCCTTAAGATTTTCTGTCTTGAGATTTTGAACGGCTTGAAAGACGTCTTGCCCTTTCAAATCCGGCACCGTTACTTGCTGTGGCCCTGTGGATACCACGACCTCCACATTTTGCCCCGCCTTGATTTGGGTACCCGCTGGGGGAATTTCATCCAGCACATAGTTTTTCGGCAAATGCGATGAAGGTGCTTTGCCCGTCACACTGACCGTTAACCCTAAGCGTCCTAGCTGGGCTTTAGCACGTCCCAGCGATTGCCCTTTAACGTTGGGCAACGTGACCACCGGCGAATAGATCCAGTGCTCGAAGGCCAATATGCCCCCACCGAGTAAGGCCACCACAATGGCTCCCGCCACCGCCCATGGCACCCACCGCCGTTTCTTTTTGGCCGGTTTGGGCGTCTGGGGCACGGGGGACGGGACAGGTTCGGGCAAATGCTCTTCAGGATGCAAGGCACGCTGAATGTCTTGGCGCATCGCTTGCGCGCTTTGATACCGTTCGGCGGGATCTTTGGACAGCGCTCTGCGCACAATTTTCGCGACCGGTTCAGGAACATCACTGCGAAATAGCGTCACATCGGGTGCGGTGTCTTGCAAATGTTTGATCGCCACCCCAATCGGGCTATCCGCCTCAAAAGGCAGCTTGCCTGTCAGCATTTCAAACAGCACAATGCCTAATGAATACAAATCCGACTGAGGTCCTACAATTTTGCCGCGGGCTTGTTCGGGGCTTAAGTATTGAACAGTCCCCAAAAGCGAACCGGTATTGACCAATGTCCCCGATGTGGCGGCATAGGCAATGCCGAAATCCGTGACTTTGACGGTACCATCTGTGGCAATCAAAATGTTTTGAGGTTTAATGTCGCGGTGCACCACTTTTTGGGCATGGGCGGCCTCTAACCCTTGTGCCACCTGATCTGCAATATCTAAGGCTTCAGCAATGGGCAATGCGCCCTCCCGGTCTAGTTTACTGCGCAAAGTCTCGCCCGCGACAAGTTCCATCACCATATAATGAATGTCTGGCTCTTCGCGCCCCACGTCATAAATTTGCACAATATGGCGGTTCACCAACGATGCCGCGGCCCGCGCCTCTTGGTCGAAGCGGTGCACCACTTCATCGTCTTCTGCCCACTGGTGTTTCAAAATCTTGACCGCCACTAAACGATTGAGGGTAATGTCCCGGGCCCGGTAGACCAAAGACATGCCCCCATTGCCAATGCGTTCCAACACCTCATATCGGCTTCCAAAAATTTTACCGACCATCGGTCTCACCCGCACCTGCATTATCCACTGCGACCACCACCGTTACATTATCCGGACCTCCTCGGCCCAGAGCGCCCCCAATCAGGTGATCAATCAGGTCTTCCCCCGAATAGGCCATACACATGCGCAAAATCTCCTCGTCGGGCACTACCGAGGTGAGCCCATCTGTACACAATAACAGCAAGTCGCCGGGCGTCCAGGGCATATCCGCCACATCCACCCGCACTTTGTCGAACGGTCCCAGCGCTCGCGTGAGGACATGCCGCTTCGGATGCTCCGAGGCTTCTTGCGCCGTTATGGTTCCCGCTCGCTCCATTTCGCCCGCCACGGAGTGATCCATGGTGAGCCGGATAATTTGGTCCTGGGCAATACGGTACGCACGCGAATCGCCCACGTGCGCTAACAAGAGCCGATCGGGATATAGCACTGCCGCCGTCAAGGTGGTGCCCATGCCTTCGAGGACGGGATTGTCTTGACCCATAGCAAAGATGGTGCGGTTGGCTAAGGAAAAAGCAGAGGTGAGCCGCGAGACGTCCGATACCAGAAGTCCTACCGCATTGTCTAAGGTGGTTAAAGCCAAATGACTGGCCCGCCGCCCAGCGGGTCCCCCTCCGATACCGTCGGCCACCGCCACTAAATAGCCGCCATTTTCTACCGGGCGGATCAAAAAGTCGTCTTGATTTTCACTCCGCACCAACCCTTGATCTGATCGGCCAAACGTCTTCACGGTGATACCTTTGCCTCCTCGCGCCGCCGTAACTGACCGCACGCCGCATCAATTTCCTGTCCCATTTCCTTTCGTATGGTACAGGAAATCCCACCTTCCTGCACGATGCGTTGAAATTGTTCGACTCGATTTTTAGATGATGGGGTAAATGGATGCTCCGGCACCGGATTCCACGGAATCAAATTCACATGACACGAAAAGCCTGACAAAATGTCGACCAACTGCCGTGCTTGCTCATCAGAGTCATTGACGCCGGCTAACAGGGCATATTCAAAACTCACCCGACGCCCGGTTTTCTCGCCGTAATAACGGCACGCGGCGATCAAGGGCGCAATCGGATACGCTTTATCCACAGGCATTAATGATTGCCGGAGGGGATCCGTCGGGGCGTGCAACGAGACCGCCAAGGTTACCGGCAGCCCTTCATCCGCCAAGCGGTAGATTCTAGGAATCAGTCCACTCGTCGACACCGTAAAGTGACGATAACTCAAGTTCAACCCGGCTGGATCATGCGCTAAACGCATGAACTTGACAATATTGTCATAGTTATCAAGCGGTTCGCCAATGCCCATTAAGTCAACGCGGCTAATCACATGGCCCCGCTCCTGAATGAGATCATTGGCTAAACGCACTTGGTCCAAAATCTCACCGGCTGTCAAGTTGCGCGACCGTTTCAAGAGGCCCGAGGCACAAAAATGACATCCCATGTTACATCCCACTTGACTCGAGACGCAGACACTATACCCATAGTCATGGGGCAACACCACCGTTTCGACTTGTTGCCCGTCAAATAGCTTGACCAAAATCTTGAGGGTCCCGTCGTGCCCTTCCTGGACCCGACTTGGCTCGACGCGTCTTAAGGGATAGGCCGTTTCCATGGACAGGCGCAGAGCTTGGGGCCATACTGTAAGCTCGCTGTAATTGGCAATTCTGTGACGCCACAGCCCTTCAAAGAGTTGTCGGCCCCGGTAACGTGGTACGCCTTGCGAAATCATGAGCTGTTCAAGTTCTTCAACCGAGGATGACAAAATATCCACCTTCTGAGACTCTGCCATTATTCTGCCTCCCTCACGTCTGCCCGTAACCGGGCAATGAAAAATCCGTCCATCCCTAGGTCCCCAGGAAGCAAGGTCAAGAAACCTTCCTGTGTGAAATCCTGAAAAGCCGACGCGGGAAGAAAATCTTGGACCGGCTCAATGTGTACAGTGGAATGACTCTCCAACACCTTGCGTACGACGTCCGTCGTTTCTTCCGGTTCAACAGAACACGTACTATAGACCAACACACCACCAGGCTTTAACAGGCGCACCGCGGCATCCAGCAAAGCCTTTTGTGTGGTAGCCAGCCCTCCTAAATCTTTTTCCTGCTTTCTCCACCGTGCATCTGAACGTCTCCGCAAAACCCCCAAATTGCTGCACGGAGCATCGAGCAACACGCGACCGAATTGCTTCGGGTGTTCTAAAGAAAAGATCCGGCTGTCTTGACCAACAATCGACACGTGATGCGCATAACCCAAGCGCATAATATTTTCGCGCAACAACGAAAGCCGGTTTTGGGCTAAATCGACCGCCGTCACTTCGGCCTCGCCCTGCGTTTTCTCTAAAATGTGTCCCGTTTTTCCTCCCAACCCCGCGGTTAGGTCCACAATGCGTTCATGCGGCTTGGGATCTAAAGCCCATGTCACCAACATGGCACTTTCGTCTTGAACCGTCACGTTTCCTTCTTGAAAGGCGGGGAGGTCCTCTAACCATAAGGGTCCTGATACCCTAATGGCTTCGGGAAGATAACGCGACGCTTCCGCCCGCACTCCTTGCGCCTGGAGTTGGGCCAAAACCGTCTCCCGAGCAATGCGCCCTAAATTGACGCGTAAGGTCAAAGGTGGTACTTGGTTGTCTACCCACAACATGTGCCGCGTCCGCTCGAGTCCATAACGCGCCTGCCAGCGCCTGACAATCCAATCCGGGTGGGAAAACTCGACGCCCAGCGATACATTTTTAGGCTTCTGACTGGGCGCCCGCCGCAAGATCGCATTCACCATGCCAGTAGCCCGGGGAGCTACCGTTTTTGTTTGTTCGACCGCCGCATTCACAACCGCATACGTCGGCACGCGATCCAAAAACCCGATTTGGAACAAGGCCATCCGTAAAATATCGCGCACACTAGGATCAAGTTCGCCTCGTAAAAACGGTTCAAGCCACGCATCCAAATACCGTTGGTTGCGCAAAACTCCGTGCACAATCTGGGTCATCAGGGCGCGGTCCGCCGGGGAGAGAGAACGCTTCCCCGCTTCACTTAGCGCCTCACTCACCCCCGCGCCGTGACGAACGCGTTCCAACACGTTCCAGGCTTCCAGGCGTGCGGGACCCGCCCCCTGTGCGGACTCTGTCATTCGCAGACCACCTCGCCTGAAATATGTTGTCCCCGGATGAAATCGCCTGGGGTCATGTCTTTACGGCCTGCGGGCCGAATTTTGGTCACCGTCAGCACACCGTTCCCCGTTCCAATCTTCCACGCATTGCCGTAAAGACGAGCCCGCCCTCGCATCTGCTCCCCCTCATCGTACGCACACTCGGTGATTTTGATACGGGTTTGGCAACATTCCGTATACGCGCCTGGGTCGGGTGTCATACTTCGCACCAGCCGGTGGATTTCTATGGCGGGGCGCGTCCAGTCAATTCGGGCATCATGTGGATCAAATTTGGGCGCGTAAGTAATACCTGCTTCCGGCTGCGGCGTCCTCACCGCCGTGTTATCCATAAGCTGGCCTAAGGATTGAACCAAAAGCTCACCAGCCGCCTTGGCCAACTCTTGGGTCAACGAGCCCGTCGTCGCATTGTCCCCTATTGTTACTTCCGACATTCCCACCACTGGCCCCGTATCCACGCCTTCATCCATGGCCATTAGCGTCACACCCGTCACCGTATCGCCTGCCCGAATAGCCCACGCAATCGGATTGGGCCCACGCCAACGCGGCAAAATTGAGGCATGCAGATTAAATGCCCCACGGCGTGGCAATTCCAACAGCCAGGGGCGAAGAATTTTTCCATAAGCCGCCGTAATAATCAGATCGGGGGCGAAGTCCTCCCACGCCTGACGAAACTCTTTCAAGACCGCGGGTTTGTCGATCTGCACCCCCGCCTCCTTTGCCGCTTGAGCAACGGGGGACGGCGTCATCTGCAAACGCCGTCCTTGAGGCACATCGGGTTTCGTCACCACGCGCACTTCCCACGTAGGGTCTTGTAAGAGACTCAATAAAATGATTCGGGCATAATGGGGCGTTCCAAAAAAGAGTATCCGTGGGCCGTTCAGTCCAACACCACCTCATCCTCCGCTACTGGCGTCTCGCGCGGCACCACTTTCAAGGCCAAATCTGTGAAGAGAATCCCATCAAGGTGGTCGATTTCGTGCTGCAAGCACCGCGCCATCAACCCGTCACACTCCACCCATACCTGCCGTCCATGCCGATCGAGTCCCGTTACCCGAATGGTCTGGGCGCGTTCCACTTCCCCCATCAAATCGGGAATGGACAAACAGCCCTCAAACCCGGTCTGCGTGCCTTCACGGTATAAAATCTCAGGATTCACGAGCTCAACCAGTCCGTCTCCAATATCGGCAACCACCACGCGGCGGGATACCCCCACTTGGGGCGCCGCGAGTCCAATGCCATCTGCTTCATACATCGTTTCGGCCATTTCCGTCAATAACTTTTGAATCTCCTTGTTCACGCGCCGCACCGGTTTGGCCTTTTGGCGCAAGACGTCGTCCCCTACGATCCGTATGTCTAACACGGCTTATCACCTCGTTCATCGTCATATCTCACTCTTTATAGCATATAATACGGGTCAACTGTAATGCGGCAGCCAAAATCTTCCCGTTCCAGTTCACGCAAGACGTGATACACGTCTTCTGATTTGGGTCCCTTCACTAAGATATGAAAGCGGTACCGCTCCCTGAGTTTCGGCAAAGGCGCTGGCGCAGGCCCTAGTATCTCACACCCGTAGGCCATGAGCGATTGCACCACGTGCGCGACGCGTTCGGCCTTGCGCCGGGCTTCTTGAACAGAGGCATCGGCCACTTCCAACAGCCATAAATTCGCAAAAGGCGGATACTGCAGCTCTTGTCGAAATTCAATCTCCTGACGATAGAAGCCGTCATAATCGTGCCGGGCGGCATGGGCAATGGCAAAATGCTCGGGATCATAGGTTTGCACGACCACCGTGCCCGGCCTATTGCCACGGCCCGTACGCCCCGACGCTTGCACCATCAATTGGAATGTGCGTTCGGCCCGTCTAAAGTCGGGCAAGTGCAAGGCCACGTCCGCTGCAATGATGCCCACCACCGAGACATTAGGGAAATCCATCCCTTTGGCAATCATCTGCGTGCCCACCAATACATCCGCTTTGTGCTCAACAAAATCAAAATACAATGCCTCATAGCCTGCACGGTTGCGTAGGGTATCGCGATCAGCGCGGGATACACGCGCGTTGGGCCATAGTTTCTGCACCTCTTCGACGACCCGTTCCGTCCCCGCCCCAAAATAACGGATTTTGGGGCTGTGGCATGACGGACACGCTCGCGGTGGCTTCGTTGTATAAAAACAATAATGGCAAATCAGTGCGTCTTCGTGCTGGTGATAGGTCATCGTCACGGCACACCGCGGACACTCTATGGCCTTTCCACATTCCCGGCACAGGACAAAACTCGCATAACCACGGCGATTTAAGAACAAAATGACTTGCTCATGCTGTTCTAAGGCTTCTGATACGGCGTCTTGCAGGACGCCGCTGAATATGGAATGGTTGCCTTCTTTTAACTCGTGCCGCATGTCGACCACGGTAACCGGCGGCAGCGCTCTATCCCCCACGCGCGAGTCTAACCGGATCCAGCCGATGAGACCTTGACGCGCATAGAACGCGGTCTCCAGTGACGGCGTAGCGCTGCCCAGAACCAACTTGACCCCGGCTTGGCGGGCCAACCACATCGCTACCTCCCGGGTATGATAGCGCGGATGCTCTTCTTGCTTATACGTGCTTTCATGTTCCTCATCCATCACAATGAGACCCAGTTTGGCAAATGGTAAAAACACCGCGGAGCGCACGCCTACCACCACGGATATGCGCTGGGTACGCACATCGTGCCACGTCTTCGTACGCTCGGCAGGACTTAAACCACTGTGCCATAGGCCCACCATATTGATAAACCGTTCGGAAAAGCGCAGGACAGTCTGTGGGGTCAGCGCAATTTCAGGCACCAAGACAAGCGCTTGTCCCCCTGCACGCAAGACGGATACAATGGCCTGCAAATACACTTCCGTCTTCCCCGAACCGGTCACGCCTTCTAATAGCCACACTGAACCGGGTGCCGAAGTGATGATACGTTCAGCCGCTTGTTGTTGTTCGGTCGTCAATGTAAAGGGCGAGGGGGCAATGGATTGTGGTAAACGTTGGGGTAGCACGTGACGAATTACGACGCTTCCTTCTTTAATCAGCCCCCGCAAAGATCCCGCAAGTTCCGGCATTTCTTCGTGAATGCGTGTTTGCAAAACTGGTCCACGTTCCCGCAAAATGGTCCATAGGCGCTGCTTTTTGGACGCACGCTTGGCCCGTTCGCCCACGGCCTCCACCAGCACTAAGGTAGGTTCCTCAGCATCCAAACCGTTCGGCAGCATGGCTTTATATGCTTGGGATGGAAAACACAAATATTCCTCAGCCATCCACTGCCCAAGGTCTACCATTAAAGGACTCAAGGCGACGTAGTTATCGGTCACCGCCTCAATACACTTAAGCCCACTAGGCACCGCGTCATTAGCCTCGCGGACGGCTAACACAATACCTTGGGCCTTGCCCTTGCCAAAAGGGACCCGCACTCGGCACCCTTTGGAGATTTCCATGCCCGCCGGTACCTCATATGTCCAAGTACGGTCCAAGCCCCGTGCAATACGGTCTAATACGACATCCGCCAGTCTCATGTCCCACGCCGCATTAACACAACCATTTCCGCCACCATATACCCTTCGTTCTCTCGATCTTCGGCCCGCACTGACACTGTCACCAAGCCCCCTTGGGGCACGGTTTTAAGCGCGGTACATTGAACTCGCGCGTGCAGGCATGTCCCAATGGTCACGGGGCGGATAAAGCGCACCCGGTTTAAGCCATAGAGCGCTAAAATTTCAGGGGCCTTCAAGGGAATCAAGCCAAAGGTTAACGACAAGACCCCAAGCCCGTGCAAGATCCGTTGGCCGTAACGTGTCTGTGCTGCAAAGGCCTCATCCGTGTGCAAAGGGTAATGGTCTCCACTCCAATTGGCAAACACAGTCAAATCTTCAGCCGTTACTGTGCGCGCAGGACTGATATATTCATCGCCAACGGCTATGCGGTCAAAAGGACGATCAAACACGGTCAGACATTCTCCTTGCTGTGTGCAAATCCGTGACCAGCTCTGCCACCTTTTCTGCTAGTCTTTCTTTGGTCATAGGTTCTAAGGTGCCGTCCACGTCGCCACCTCTTAAAATGGCCGCCTGGTATTCCCCTTCGCCAAACCCCAGCCCTTTTCCCACTGCGTTCGCAACAATCGCATGAAGCCTTTTGCGCTCTGCCTTCGCGAGTGCCGACGCCACCACGTTATGCGTTTCTGCTGCAAATCCGATAAGAATCTTGGAGTCATGATACAAGCGGCCCATTTCCGCCATAATATCGGGGTTAGCCTCCATTAACCACGCCTGCTCCAATGCACTCTTGGGCATTTTTTGGCTTGCCGGATGAACCGGTCGGAAATCGGAAACCGCAGCCGCTCCTATTAACACATCGGCGGCGGGCATAAGCGCTGCGACGGCGTCTAACATATCCCGCGCCGATTCGGTCGCCACATAACGAATCCCTGGCCATTTCACGGTGGACACGCCGGGACCGTGCACCACTGTCACCTGGGCTCCACGCGCCGAAAGCTCTTTGGCCAACGCGATGCCGACGGACCCCGTCGATGGGTTCGTCAGCAACCTAACCGGATCAAAATGTTCCCATGTCGGCCCCGCCGTAATGACGACCGAAACCCCGGCCAAGTTCTTTGGCTTGGCAAGACGCCACAACGCGTCGATTATTTCTGCAGGCTCTGCCATCCGGCCTGGTCCCATATAGCCTGACGCCATGCGGCCATGATTCGGACCAACGACCACCACCTGGCGTTGATCAAGCAGGTCCTCCATCCGTTTTTGGGTCTGGGGGCTCAGCCACATTTCCGGCTCCATGGCAGGCGCGACAATAATAGGGCCTTGAAATCCTTGAAAGACTAATGACAGCATGTCCGACGACAATCCTAATGATAAACGGGCGAGCAAATTTTGGGTTAAGGGTGCTATTATCATTACTTGAGCCCAGCGGGCTAAGCGGACATGAGACAACGGCCCCATCGGTTCATCGGCTGCTGCAATGGCGACCGGCCGGCCACTAAGCGCGCGAAACGTTAAGGGGCCAACGAATTCAGAAGCGGTTTGGGTCATGACAACCGATAATTCGTGGCCCTGCTGAACCAAGCGGCTCGCTAAATCACAACTTTTATAGGCGGCGATACCGCCGCCAACCCCTAAGATTACACGCATAGAGATTATTTAATGCCAATAGGAGGGACGTCCACCGAAATGGCCCCATGCCGGATTTCTTCCAATGCAATAGTGACGGGCTTACTGGCCGTTGACTCCACCAAAGCCTGACTGCCTTCGGTGATTTGGCGCGCGCGCCGGGCCGCGGCCACGGCCAAAGCGTATTTGCTGTCATGCCGGTCCGTCAAATCTTGGACTGTGACGCCTTTTTGATTCATGACTTTTCCTCCTCCACGACCTCGTCGTCTTCATCCTCGTCCTCTTCCAATTCCACAGCAGAGGTCTCCCGGCTGGCTAATCGGTTGGCCACGGTTTCAGGCTGCACGGCGGACAAAATGACGTGATCGCTGTCCGTAATAATCACCGCACGTGTCCGGCGACCATAGGTAGCATCAATCAGCACCCCGCGGTCGCGAGCTTCCGTTATAATGCGCTTAATGGGCGCAGAATCAGGACTGACAATTGCCACGATGCGGTTTGCCGATACAATATTGCCAAATCCTATGTTGACGAGTTTTATATCCAAGCCGAGGTTCCTCCTGCCATAACGTCACCGCCACTGATCGCCGGTGCTGATATCGTGTTAAATGATATCATACAAAACCTGTCACATAGTACGCTGCAAGAGTTAATTTCACGACGAGCTGTCAAAAGCTTGTTTGGCCCATTGCGCTAAAAGACCCAAGGCGCGGTCGCCAATGACGGTAATGTTCTGGTTACCCGCGTGAAAGGCCAATGTGCTCCATAAACCGTCTGTCATCCCGGTAAAACCCGGATAGCCGCTGATATGCTCCGTAAACTGCCATGCCGGTCTCAATGGCTGGTGACTGGGAGACATAACGACGATGATTTGATTAAGGCCATGGCCATACCGCACCATGACTTGATTTCCTGCATATGCTACTTGCGTTCGCACGAGTGGTCCAAAGTGACCGGGAATACTTCTTAGGTGAGCATTTCCTTCCGCGAAAAACAAAGGACTCGTATCATAATCCGATATTCTTTCAGCATGCAGATCACGACTAAACCTTTGATACACAAAATGCCCTGTTTGTGGGATGAAAGCTCTTGTGTCTTGTGCATGGACCAACGGCTGTACCATCAGTCCAGCGGCCATACCCAAAGCTCCCACAGCACTCAACACCGTTCCCATGCGCACCCAGCTCATGATCCCCACCTCCTTTGGGTATTCTGCCCGCAAATGGGCCAGATATCCTCCGGTCATCCACGTATGCTATACTAAACGTCCAATGCTTTTCGGCACCATTCGATTCCATGAACAGGGCCTAATCACATGATTCTCGCTGGAGGGTGAACTGTGCTAAGCGCAATCCATACCGTTACGGTTTGGCTCAATGAGGTGGGGTATTTGGCTGTTTATCTCGTACTCTTTGTCGAAAGCATTGGCGTACCAAGTCCGTCCGAGATTATTTTGCTATTTTCCGGCTATGAAGTCTGGTTAGGGCATTTCTCCTATCCCATCGTGGTTCTTGTCGCTGCCGCGGGCAGCACAACCGGGGCGACCGGCGCCTATTTCATTGCCCGACTTGGGGGTCGTCCTTTATTACTCAAACATTTCCGTTGGATCTTCCGCACTCCGGAACGTCTGGCCTATTGGGAGAATTACTTTCATACCAAGGGCGACAAAGTCGTGCTCATTGGCCGTGTGATTTCCGGTGTACGCATGATTATTTCTTATCCGGCGGGTATCTTTGAGATGCCCTATCCCCGGTTTTTGTTGTTTACCATTATTGGGTCTATTTTATGGCCGTTAATTGCCGTCACAGCAGGCTGGCTCTTAGGCCCGCATGTGGTCTCTGGACTTGAGGCCGTTAAACAGTATGAGGCTCCGGTAGCCATTGGTATTGTCCTGCTATTGGCTCTGTGGTGGTGGTGGGACCGCCAGAAAAAGAAACGTCAGGTACTTCCAGTGGCTGACGATCCCCCAGTAAAATCCACCTCGAGTAAAAAACCCACGCCTTAACGCAGCGCAAATGTCCCTTCACACACTTCCTGGGCCGGACCGGTGAGAAAGACATGGCCGGTGGCTTCATCCCACAAGGCTTCCAAAGTCCCGCCGGGCACGGATACCGTGACCTGACGTGCAGTGCGCTGGGTTAAAACCGCCGCCACAGTAGACGCGGCGACGCCTGTACCACAAGCCAAGGTTAATCCCGCGCCCCGCTCCCAATGCCGGATTTTTAGATGCGTATAATCCTCAACTTCTACCGAATGCACATTGGTGCGCCGTGAAAATAGGGGATGGTGCTCAATGGCTGCCCCCCGTTTCGCCATGGTGTCTTCGTCCCATAAGGGTCCAAAAATTATCACGTGCGGGTTCCCCATCGAAACACACGTCATGCTATAAACTTCTCCATTGACATCCAAGGGTTCCTCAAGACAGTGCGCGTCAGGCTGCCCGGTCATTCCCATGTCTTGTCTGGTCAGCCGCGGAGGGCCCATGTCCACGCGGATAATGCGGGCACTGCCGCCTTCTTGCGATACAATTTCGGGATAGAGCAATCCCGCTCCGGTTTCAACCGCTTGCCCGCTTTGAAATTGACCTCGGTCAAAGAGCCATTTGGCTAGAGCGCGCAAACCATTGCCGCACATTTCCGACTCGGAGCCATCCGCATTGAAAATCCGCATACGCACGGGCGCCACGTTAGAGCGCGCAATCAATATAATCCCGTCTGCCCCCACGCCAAAGTGGCGGTCACTCATCAGCACCGCATAATGACTCCAAACGCTGTCTGGCTGATCGGCCATGTCCCGGATATCAATATAAAGATAATCGTTACCTAGTCCATGCATTTTGGTAAAGCGCAAAGGTTCCATGCTTAGAAATGTCCACCTCTTTGTAGGAATTTGTTAAACAGTATAGCCTCTGCCAATCCGAGAATATAGAGGTTTTTAATAATACCACGACTTTATTTGGCCTTACGTATTTCGCATTAAACCAAACAACACAATCCAACAAATTTGCAAAAAAGACTTGACCTCCAGATATTTTGCTTTTATTCTCATAGTAATCGTTTACGTGTAAACGTTTACGAGTTAGGAGGTAAGACCCGATGGCTACAATCCGCGATGTCGCTCAAAGGGCAGGGGTGTCGATTGCTACTGTCTCGCATGTCATTAACGGAACCCGCCCTGTTGCTGAGAGCACTCGCGCCACCGTATTAGAAAGCATGAGGCAATTAAATTTTGTGCCTTCAGCATTAGGGCGTGGCTTACGGACAAATAGTTTAAAAACCATTGGTTTTATCGCCGCAGACCTTACTAATCCATTTTTTGCCCAGGTATTTCGGGGCGTAGAAAGTATGGCGCGAAATGCCCATTACACGGTTATTGTCAGTCATTCTGGAGAAGATGTAGACCGCGAAGCGGAGTCAATCAGTAATCTCATCGCAAAAGGCGTTGATGGCATTTTATTGGCGCCCGTGCGGGCTTTATGGGACGAATCGTCCATTTACACCAGTATCCCGGTGCCCGTTGTCACCTATGATCGCCAACTACCTTCCGCGCAGTTACCCAGCGTCGTTACCGACAGCAAAACGGCAGTGTTTGAGGCGGTATCTTACTTTAAAGCCCGAGGACATTCCAATTTCGCACTCATCACCGGCAAGCCTGGACTCTCAACCACCCTAGCACGCCGCACCGGATTTGAAGAAGCATGCCACGACGCAAACTCCTCAATTTTTGAAGGAAATTCACGTTATGAGGGGGGAGTACAAGCCGCACACTGGCTAGCATCACAAAAGCCCCAACCCACTGTTACGATTGTCGGTAATAACCTCATGGCGATGGGGCTTGTCTCGACCTTACAACTTACTTATCCTCGAATTCTTGAGTCCACGATTTTAGTTACGCTAGACGAAGAACCGTGGAGCATCTTCGTAAGGCCCGCATTATCAGTAATTTCACAACCCACACACGATATTGGTGTCATGGCTGCAAAATTGTTGCTACAAAAAATTCACCATGAAGAGATTCCATTGCTGACAACTTTACCATGCACTTTTATTCCACGAGGCGATAATGCTCTGCATCGTGACGTCCCATTTGAAACTAAGGAGGGATAATTTATGGCAAGCCATTTGAAAATAGCACCATTAGCCCTAGCCGCAGCCGGTTCTCTATTGCTTGCTGGTTGTGGAACTTCTTCTAATTCATCTCAATCCAGTTCCATCAATTTGACCTTTGAAGAGGGAATTCAGTCCCCTCAAACCCAAGCTTATGTTCAAAAACAAATTAAGCTCTTTGAAAAAGCACACCCTAATATCCACATATCTATGCAGAATTACGGGGCTGCCGATACCGAAATTCCTAAACTTGAGAGCGCAGTTGCAGCCCACAATCCGCCTAACTTGCTGTGGATTGCCCCAGCTTACACCGGCCAATTTGCATCGTCGAACGCCATCGTAGAGTCACAAAAATATTTTAAGTCTGAACATTTTAATCCTTCTACGATATTTAGCGGATTGCTCAAAACGGGAATGTACCGTGGAAAGGTATGGACAATGCCCTTCGACGCTAACGATTTAGGAGTCTACTATAATAAGACTCTCTTTCAAAAGGCCGGGATTACCACTCCTCCTACAACATGGTCTCAATTTCTTGTGGATGCGAAAAAATTGACGCACAATGGAACCTATGGATTTGAAATGCCGATTGGCAATCAAGAGTGGACCGTATGGATTTGGGAAACGCTCTTATGGCAGGCTGGGGGCCATTTGCTTAATTCATCCCAAACACGGGTCGCCTTCGATAGTCCAGCCGGAATTAAGGCCCTCAATTATTGGGTAACCCTCATGAAGGACCACGTAGCCACATTTGGTCCGTTAAATTTGTCGTATCAGCTCGGAGACTTTGAATCAGGAAAAGTAGCTATGATGATAAATGGTCCGTGGAACTATGGCGCATTACAACAGCAACACGCGGTTAACTACGGAGCATTTCCGCTTCCAAAAGACAAAATTGCCGCTACTAATATTGGAGGAGAAAGCCTCTTTATTTTCAATACGACACCTGCGCAAAACAAAGCGGCATTCCTTTTTGCAAAATACGTAACAACGCCGGCATTCCAAATAGGATACGATACGGGCAGTGGTTACCTCCCTGTTTCTAAAACAGCGGAAGATTCCCCTCAGTTCCAAAAGTATCTTAAAGATAACCCATTCATTGAGGTATTTGCCAAGGCCATGTCAGTTGGCAGGGCGCGTCCACCTATTCCTGCATACTCTCAAATAAGTGCAGACATCGGCAACGCGATAGAAAACGCCCTGTATGGCCGCATGTCAGCCGCTCAAGCATTGCACCAGGCAGCCATTCAAGCCCAACAGGCCCTGTCGAGCTCACAATGAATAATCATAACCCCTATCGAGAATTAGGAGGAGGAACGCAATGGTAGGGCAGAAGCGTTTATGGTGGTGGGTAGGCATTTTCTTAGCTCCCGCAGTACTCCTCACAGCCGTCTTCTTTTATTACCCAATGGCGTATATCGTATGGCTCAGCTTTCATCAGTGGAATGGATTGACTGCCATTAAACCTTTTTCGGGTTTTCGCGAGTATCGCAACCTTTTTGCAGAACCAATCTTTGATATGGTTTTGCGCAACACAGTGATTTTTGTAGTCGGCACTGTAATACCGAGCATTGCTATCGGATTGGGGTTGGCCTTAATGGCCAACCGCCCCTTTCCTTTTCGCAACCTCCTCCGCGGGATTAGTTTTGCTCCATACCTCGTTTCATTTGTATCGGCTGGTCTTGCTTGGGTCTGGATGGGGAGTTCCTCGGGATTGTTTAACCACGTCTTAAATATCTTTGGCCTACATCCCGGTAATTTTGTCAATAATCCCGCATATGCCCTCCCCTATGTTATAGCGATGTATACATGGAAAATGTCGGGATACAACATGGTGTTATACTTAGCGGGCCTACAGACTATTCCACGGGAAATATACGAAGCTGGCGCTATTGATGGTCTTCAAGGAGGATGGACACAGTTTCGAACTATCACGTGGCCTCTGTTGCAGGAAACCACATTCTTTGTACTAATCATTAACCTGATTTTCAGTTTTCGAGCATTTTCGGCGATTTATGTCATGACAGACGGTGGCCCTGTCCACGCCACCACAACCCTCGTCTATTATATTTGGCGCCTAGCCTTTGTGCATAATACATGGGGCCAAGCAGCAGCTGCCTCCACCTTACTATTGCTGGTAGTTCTTATTCTCACTATCGGCATGGTTCGTTACTTTACTACAGACTCAACGCGCGCATCGTAATTCCTGACCAGACGGAGGTTCGACATGGCAACAATTATAAAGCGTTCTCAATTAAGTTCTCCTCCTAGGAAAATCACCCAACCCCACACATGGTGGTATGGACTTTTTATGATTGTCGCGATTGTGATATTTGGGTTCCCTTTTTATTGGATTATCGTCGGCTCCTTAAGCTCCAACACAGCCATTAGCACCGGTTCAGTTCCATTGTTCCCATACGATCCTCACTGGGTCAACTACAAGGACGCATGGATTTATACGAATTTTGCGCGACAAGTTTTGAACACAGCTATTATGGCAATATCGGTTACTGTGCTCCAAGTCATTACGTCATCCATGGCCGGCTTTGCCTTGGCTCGCATGCATTTCCCTGGCCGCCAAGCCATATTCGTAGGATTCATCGCCACATTGATTATCCCATTTCAGGTTATTGCCTTGCCCATATTTGTCCTTATGGCTGACCTACACTGGATAAATACTTTTGGTGCTCTCATCGTTCCCACCGCAGTCAACGCATTTGGTATCTTCCTCTATCGCCAATTCTTCTTAACAATTCCGCAGTCTTTTGAAGAAGCGGCGATGCTTGACGGGGCGAATCCTTGGCAGGTACTGTGGCGAGTTTATTGGCCTTTAGCCAAACCCGCCACAGTTACGCTTTCACTATTAACCTTCATTGCTGAGTGGAACTCTTTCTACCTGCCCTTTCTTTTTACTGAAACAAAATCGATGTACACAGTTCAATTAGGGCTCGTCGCGTTTCAAGGACAATTTGCAACTGTATATAATTTACTCATGGCCGCCACGGTATTTATCAGTATTCCCGTATTCATTCTATATCTGGCGGGACAACGAGCAATCGTCGAGGGAATTGCTACAACCGGTACAAAAGGCTAAATCACGTCTACTTTGCTTTCGGGAACACACGAAAGGGGCTTAGGGTCATCTACCGCATAGTTACGAAAAATCTCAGGATGCCCTTCCTCGGCACCCATTCGCCATCCCATTAGCATCCATCCCCTGCTATTATCAAACACAGGTCGGGATGCATACCACAAGTCGGAAGATCTATTATCCATAGGATGCAAGGTGTACGGTCCTAAAATCGTCGATGATTGGAAGCACAATGTGGTGGTACGAGCTTCAATGGGCGCATCGGCTCCATACCACTCCGCTTTCACCGAACAAAACAGAAACCAAACCCCATCTTTTTGAATAACACTAGGAACTTCCATATCTCGGATCCAACCAGGGTTAAGAACAGGAGGCAAAACCGTCCAATGATTAAGGTCTTTAGAGACAGCGGCACCAATAGCGCCTTCGCACCCTAGTTTTTGATTTTGAGCATGCGCCGAAAAGAAAAGATAATAATTGTCGGTGGTTACATCATATACCGCATAAGGGTCACGCCAAGTGTAGCGTTCAGGAGATTCTTCATTCGGCATGCGGTACCAACGGGCATCAGGCAAAAATATTGGCTTAGTTCCGATTCGTTTCCAATGAACTAAATCATTAGACCGAGCCATTCCAATATTTTGTGTGCGTGTGAGCTTGTCCCGGCCAGTATAAAACATCAACCAATCGCCACCATGCGATGGGATAATGCTTCCAGTCCACAGAGATAAATCATCCCATGCGGGTGACGCTGCAGGAGTCAACGCATCAGGCTGGGCAGCCCATTGGGACCAATCGCGTGATATGGCGTGACCAATCACTGCTTGGTCATGGCGATCTTGAGGATTGCCGATTCGCGGTGCTTTTAAATAAAATATGTGGTGAATTTCATGGTCGGTAGCGGTCCAAAAGTCCCAAATCCGTAATTTTTGACTGTATAACATCTCTATCAGTCCTCCTACCTACATGATACTAGGTTTAGGACAAAAGAGAAAAACGAAGCAAATCTTTACAGTACGCGATAGGAGATAATTTTAGATGAGCGAAAGCGTCTTGGTCATTGGTAGTATTGTTGTTGATTTGCCCATGATTTTGCCACGACATCCGTTAACAGGTGAAACTTTGAAGGTTTCTTCTCCTGGTATGAATCTAGGAGGAAAGGCTGTTAACCAGGGATTGCAAAGTCAATTGTGCGGAGCTAACGTTCAATTAGTCGGTAAAATTGGACGTGACTCGTTTGGGGAATGGGTTCTTGCTGAGCTCACGCACTATGGCCTTAGAACGGATAGCATTAGTCGGTCCAACTCGGCGGCAACCTCTTGCGCAGTCCCCATAATTGAACCCGGTAATCAATACATTTTACACGTTCCCGGAGCCAATGCAGACCTTACGGAACAAGACGTTGTGCAAAGTGTAGTAAGGAACACGTCCCGTATATTACTTCTTCAAGGTGAAATTCCCCCTTCTTCGTCACTTGCAGCGGCTCGACTAATTCACCAGCGCGGCGGCATTGTTATCTGCGATCCCGCCCCAACAACAGGGATGAGCCCCGAGTTATTATCAGAAGCTGACATTCTTACTCCCAATAGCCAAGAATTAATGATGCTCACGGGTGTGGATAATGACGTCATGGCATCTATCGATCTAGTTTGGAAACGCTATCCGAATTTACAGGCGATTATTGTGACCCAAGGTGAACATGGCGTCTTGCTCCAAGAAAGAGATGTCGTAGCGCGTTCCATACCGGCACCGCAAGTTTACGCCGTTGATCCCACTGCGGCTGGAGATGCTTTTAACGGTGCATTTGCTACTGCTCTTCTCAATGGACATTCCCTAGAATCGGCGTGTGAAATTGGATGCTGTGCAGGAGCTTTAGCTGCTACTAAGATTGGAGCAGCACAAAGCTTAGCTAGCGGTTCGGAGATCATGTCGTTATGGAAAACCGTATATTATCATTCTGCTGGCTAGTAAGCCGTCATCAGTAACCCTCCCCCACACAAATCTAGGGCATAGGCCCCTCGAAAACTGACCTATGCCCTATTGCGATTATTATTTCGGATCTCCTCTAGGAAGCTGTGCCCCTTACTACGCGGCGAATAGGGCGCAAGACGACGTCACGCACGGCGGCCAGCAACTGAATGAAGCCTGAGGCGAGGATCACCACGAGCCAATCCATCGCACTTAATGGGTCGGTCTTAAAGAGCGTGCTCAACGCGGGCACGTAGATAATGGCGACCAGCATGGCAATGGATGACGCCACAGCTAAAACGGCCCAAATATTCGAGAAGAGACCAATCTCCAAGAAACTCCGGTCTTCTGCCCGTGCATCAAAGACATGAAACAACTGGCTTAAAATTAAGGTCCCCAAGGCCATGGTCCGCGCTTCTCGCAAACCCATCCCCCAGATGCTCATCGACCATACAAACACCAGCAACGTACTCACGCCAATCAAAATCCCCCGAAAGGCAATTTTTGTCCCTAATCCCCGGGCAAAGATGCTTTCATTGGGAGAACGCGGCGGACGGTCCATGACCCCGGGGTTCGGCGGATCCACACCCAACGCCATGGCCGGCAAGCCATCGGTCACGAGATTGACAAAGAGGATTTGAATCGGCAGCAAGGGCAGTGGCAGGCCAAAGAACGCGGCCAAAAACATCACCAGCACTTCCCCGACGTTACAAGACAGCAAATAGCGGATGAACTTGCGGATATTGTCATAAATTGCACGGCCTTCTTCGATGGCTCTGACGATCGTGGCAAAATTGTCATCGGTCAGAATCATCGCCGAAGCCTCTTTGGTCACGTCCGTGCCTGTTTTGCCCATTGCCACTCCAATATCAGCCTCTTTTAAAGCCGGCGCATCATTGACGCCATCGCCCGTCATCGCAACGACGTCACCCTTTGCTTTCCACGCTCTCACCACCCGCAACTTATGCGGTGGCGACACGCGGGCGTACACACGAATGTGCTCTACGCGCTCATCCAATTCCTCATCCGTTAAGCGGTCAAGCTCCGGCCCCGTGATAATTTCATCTTGTGGCGCAAGCATGCCCATTTTTTCTCCGATGGCCCGAGCCGTTTTTGGATGGTCCCCGGTAATCATCACAGTCCTGAGTCCCGCCCGTTTCGCCTCTTTAATGGCGTGAATCGCTTCGGGGCGCGGCGGGTCAATCATGCCCACGAGACCTAACAAGACCAAGTCTTCTTCCCACTGGTCTTCTGATTCATCCCCGCGCACCGGGCGGTACGCGATGGCCAGCACGCGCAAAGCCTCGTCGGCCATGCGGTCATTGACCTCACTGGCTTGCTGCTGAAGCCGGCGGTCCATAGGGATTACTCGGTCGGCCCGTTCAACAAACCGGCACCGGGGAAGAATGACATCAGGCGCGCCCTTCACGTACACCGCCTTGTGATTTTGGCGATCCACGGCCAAGACCGCCATGCGCTGCCGTTCCGACTCAAAAGGAATCTCGCCTTGCCGCACATATTCGCGCGCAATATCTTGGGGACTTAACCCGCTATCACCAGCAGCCCAAATCAAAGCAATTTCTGTAGGATCGCCTTGGGCTTTGTCACTGTCATGCCCGCGTGATGGGGCCACCACCGCATTATTGCATAACACGGCACTAGTCAGGAGTTTGCGAACGGTCGGATCTTGAGTAGCGCTTGCACTAGGCTCAACAATCTTATCCCCTGCCCACATGGCCGTGACCGTCATTTGATTTTTGGTGAGCGTTCCCGTCTTATCCGTGCAAATGACGGTCGTGCACCCCAAGGTTTCGACGGCGGGAAGGCGGCGCACGATAGCATGTGCCCGAATCATGCGCTGAACCCCTAAAGCTAACGCGATGGTCACAATCGCCGGTAGTCCCTCAGGAATGGCTGCAACCGCCAGACTGACTCCGGTCAGAAACATTTGGTACAACGGCTCCCCGCGAAAGAGCCCCGTGACCACCACAACTAACACGATGAGCAAGGACAAATACACTAAAATCTTTCCCAAATGTTCCAAACGGCGCTGTAAAGGCGTTTGGTCCTCCACGGCCTCCCGCATAAGATGGGCAATCGTCCCCATCTCCGTTTGCATTCCCGTTTGTACGACCACGGCGCGCCCACGACCATGCGACACGGCCGTTCCCATGTAAACCATATTGCGGCGATCCGCCACCGGGACATCTGGGTCCTCCACAGGAGCTAACGTCTTGCGAACACTTTGAGATTCCCCCGTAAGTGCCGCCTCATCGGTTTTCAAGCCCCATACCTCAATCAGCCGACAGTCCGCCGGAATGCGGTCGCCCGCTTCGAGTTCAATCACGTCGCCCGGAACCAGTTCTTCCGCGCGAATGGTCTGCACGGTGCCGTCGCGCACCACATGCGCTTCAGGGGCTGTCAATTGCTTTAAGGTTTCCACCGACTTTTCCGCCCGGTATTCTTGAATAAACCCCAGCGCCGCATTCATGATCACAATGGCGACAATGGTGATAGCATCGCCGACTTCTCCCAGCAGAAACGACACAATGGTAGCGCCTATTAGAACCAGCACCATAAAGTCTTGAAACTGACTGAGGAAAATGCTCCACCATGGCGTCTTATCCGCCGCGACAATCGCATTGAGTCCGATTTCCCGAAGCCTGGCGTCCGCTTCTGCTTGATTCAGACCGCGGTCGCCAGTAGACCGCAATTGGATGAGTGTTTCTTCGCCTGTTAAGGTATGCCACAGCTCGGCCACACCTATCCCTCCTGTCCCATTCGGGTAATTCCTATGTCCCCAAGGACAAGATCAGAACAGATGGCGCCTACTTGCTGATTATCTGACAGCCGACGTATTAGGCTTCAAGCGTCTTACCGCATGGCTTAAAGCCCATGCCATAAGCACACTGACCGCGCCTAATACCCAAAAACCCGAAGCAAAATGTAACGGCTCGATGACGGCACCAAAAATCGGTGGTCCCATCACAATGCCTACATTTTCGCCAATGATGACCAAGGCCATGGCTCCTGGTACATCATGCGGCGATTGTGCAAGGCGACCGGGGGCTGCAAAAATCAAGGTCGGAATCACCCCGCCTAACGCGCCGGTTAATAAGCTGGCCGTCAAGACTACCGGCCATGAACCATAGGCAAATATCACCCATAATCCTGCTAAAATCCAAGCGGGCACCACGAAGACAAGGTACCACCGGGTTTTAGGATGGGATAGGGCCATGCCTGAAATGACGTTAAAGCCGGCATTAACAAGACTCACCACGGCTGCAATCAATCCGGCATGCACCAACGTCAAATGAAAGCGCTGGGTGTAAAATGTCGTAACCCAAGTATTAAAAGCAAAAAAATCAAAGGTGAAACAGGTAAATGCCAAAGCCACCCACAGCATCGGATTGCGAATGGCTGGCGACATCGTAGGTGCCCCGGAGTCCGTCCCATCCCACGTAATGCGACGCATCGGTACTGCAGCCAATGCCAAAGCCGCGACAATGTCACACGCCACCAAAACGTCTTCGAGCGGCGCGACCGACGCGAGGTGCCCTAGTAAAGGGGCCACGATGAACATCACCACACTCCCGACGGGGACCCATGTCGCCCAGACCCCCATCGCTGCGGCATGGTAACGATCGGGCACCTGCTGGGAGATGGCAGCGGGCGCCCCGACGGAGATGAGGCCAAAGCCCAGCCCGGAAAAAAATCGAGCCGCTAAGACAGCCAGAAAATTGCCTTGGTGATAAGCGGTCATGAGCACAACCGCGCCAATGGCCGATAAAGCCAGCCCCAGTAACTGAGTCGCTTTGGCTCCAAAACGGTGGGTGAATCGCCCCGCTGGCAACGCCGCGATGACGGTCGCCAACGCAAATAAGGACATAAGGAGGCCCGCGGATCCTGAAGAGATATGCAAGTGACGCTGAAAGACGGGGGTCACCGGCGCGACGGAAAACTCCGTCATGGTCCCTGCTAATCCCACAAAATAACAGACCGCAACGAGACGGACGACCGAACCTTTCATCCTATGCGGCCCCTTTCTCTGTGTTTTCTTAATTTCCTACACCCCAAGGACATAAAATCACTTTGCGGCGCTCTTTACCCTCAGCTATTGCTTGATAAATTTCGGGTGCACTTTCGAGAGGCACCGGATGCAATTCTGGCTGCAATAAAGCCTGATGGTCCACCGTCTGCACCAGTGCCGCGAGAATGTGCTGACTTTTTGGGGGTTCAAAGGCCAACGAGTCCACGCCCAACATGTGAGCTTGTCGGTGATAGAAATCGACCACATTAAACGATACCGTGGGTCCCCCCACCGAAGCCAGCACAATCCAGCGTCCGTTCTGACCAAGGCATTGTCCATGGTCAGCAAACGTAGATCCTCCTACGGTATCTACAATGATGTCAACGCCCTTCCCCTGGGTCATCTCCTTAACCACTTCAACTAAATTTTGTCGGCTGGTGTCCACGGTCTCGTCAAGGCCGAGAATGTCCAATGCTTCTTGGCGTCTGCCCACTCCAATCACGCGGCATTGCTGAGCTCGTGCAATGGATAAGGCGGCAAGTCCCACCGCGCCGGTTATCCCAATGATGAGCACCGTCTCGCCCCGCGAAACCTGCGCTTTAGTATGCAGTCCTTCCCATGCGGTCGTATAAGGGACCCCCAACGCCGCTAGTTGATAATCGGTAAGGTCATCGGGCGACGGCACCACGGTCTTATGTGAAATCACAAGATATTGGGCATGCGATCCCGGCTTGATAAACCCGAGCGAACTTGCCGAACCAAAAACACGTCGCCCGATCCAATCCTTGGGACCCTCTTCCACAAGACCCGCAAAATCCCTTCCCGGAATGCACGGAAATTGGGTCTGAGGAAAGACTCCTTGAACGTTTCTCACATCGCTGGGATTAATCGCGGCTGCCTTCACTTTGATCAAAAGCTCACCCTGTCCTATGGAAGGACGCGGGATTTCCTCGAGACGAACGTGGGCTTTTGGGTTAGGTTGCACGGTCTGTATCGCCTTCAGCACATATCCCTCCTATGTCTATAACAATTTAAGCATAACGCAAAAGACAGCAGCCAACGGGCTGCCGTCTTGTTAGACCGTATGTAGTCCTACATATTTTGCGCGATTTTTTCTTTAATAGCGGGATCGCTTTGCTCCAACGCTTCTTGCAACATTTTCATGTCGCGTTGGGCTAGCGGAGGTGAGAGATGTGATGCGGCCTTCATGCGCATCATTAAAAATGGCTTAAGCGCAGAGTCTGGCAAGCCGGCTGCGAGCTTCAAGTTCGTCAAGCAAAGATTGCGATATTGCTCGTCGGTTCCCTTTTCCGCCATTTGTCCGATAAGCGCCTCAAAGGCACTCATCTGTTCACTTTCCGGCATTTCCATCAACTTCTCAAACATCTTTCCCATCGCCACTTCGCGTTCATGTGCGGGCATCGATCCAATAGCTATGACATCAATTTCGTCCATCTGTGATTCCTCCTTGAATGATACTGCCCATAATTGACGCATCTGTAGTGTACTACAAAAAGCCAGTGCGTCCTTGTTATTAATGTAGCCATCCATGTAAAACCTATGCCTTCGCGCGGCTTTCTTGACGCATTTGGCATACTCTCGTTCCTTAGCCATTATTGCCTAACACTTCTCAGGCTTCCATGATGCATCTTTACCATTTTTGGGTAGATGTTCGGTAATTAAAACAGGTTCCTTGCGTTCTAGGGGCCAAGCGATGCCGTCGAAAAGGCGTTCAAGGCCCTTTATCCAAAACTTTTGTGGCGAGCCCGTGGTTGTGGTCGAACCAAACGCCTAATACGCATAGCCATCGTCTTTCCCTCAAGTCACCCCCTTCTTACAATATTGCAATTGAGCGAGAAATAACGCAAAAAGATGTAGAACAAACAGATTTTGGCATATAACCACGATTAGCCGACTCCCATTCGTGATCTTGCACCGCCATATGACTTATCAAATTATGCGCCCTGATCTATATCATATATGCAAGAATTTCTTATATCCTCAAATTCATGGAGGTGGGAGTCATGACGTGGAGAAACTGGACAATGGCCGTGATGGGGGCATGGTTTGCGCTATCCGCTTGGGTTCTAAACCCCATGCACTCTTCACCATATTTCTGGACGGCCATTATTTTGGGAGGACTTGTTCTGATTGGCAGTCTTTGGGAGTTGGTCGATAACGTGTTCCGGCCTTCGGTATATTACCTAGAAGCCTTGTTCGGACTCTACTTGGGGCTGTCTCCTTTTGTTTACAGCTTCACCCGGCATGGGTGGGCCACCGCTATCACGACGATTTTGGGTGCAGCAATCTTCGTCGGCGGCTTATGGCAGGCGCGCACGAAGAATTCTCAGGCCGAACGAACGCCCGACCACCCCAACCACCGGGTTGCATCATAACACGCGATTCGAGCCGCTAACCACGCGGCTCTTTTGCTTCATGGGACGTCTCGAATCTCACCTCGTACCATAATTGACACCGAATGATTGTTCTGCCGTCTGTTTGAGCGTTTCGGCGACCGACTGTGAGACACGTAAAGAGAGCACCTCCGTGTCGAGCCGGGCACGTTGTTGAGGCGTTAGGCTATCAACACGGCACGCGGTCGCCCCCTAGGATTTGCGACCCCAAAAGGTACGTCCATCCAGGAAAGATCCGGCTCCCGATAATACGGTCCTGCTATTTCTTGGGATAAGATGGTTCACGGGCTTCGGCTGCTTTGTTCTCACTAGGCTGGACATGGTGTATCCCGTCCCTTTAAGAGGCGGGCTTTTGTTGATTCTGTAGCATTTCTGTGCATTGGATCTGATTGCTCAAGCGGGTCATGGCCTTCCCATGAGGGGCTTGTATTGCTCTGTCCCGCCATGTCCTCTAACAATCTCCCGAATCGCGTGCGGATCGGTCTTCCGCCGCTTCCGCCAGGACTTCAGCGCCGCATAGAAACCCCGGACGACGGCATCGGGGTTATGGGCGTGCGGTGAGCCGAACGTGTAGCAGCGCATCATCGTGGCGGGCTTGAGCCACACATTCTGTTTGCGCACCGTGCGCCAGAAGCTGACCACAGTGGCGCTGTACACCAAGCGCAACAGGTCCGGAACGCCTTTCAACACCCATTCCATCGTCCTTAACCCGTTATGCAGAGAATATGTGGACATTCCATAATACAGGACCCTTTGTCTAAACGGATGGGCACCGCGCGATCCGCACGGTGTGCGGGCTGCGGCATTGGTTGACAGAATGACGGAAAGCGTAGTATAACGAAATCGTAAGCGACACCCAAGCATAACAACCGCCCGAGTCGGGTAAACTCGGACGGTACCGGTTCAGCTTTACGAATCGGGGCTTTAGATTTTCAGGCTTTTGGGTCGCGAGCCGTTAGAGCCTGAAGACCCCCAACGAATACTTTCGGGAAATAGCGTCGTGTGGCGTTATTTCTTCTTATTTTCGTTCGACTTGAGCAAACGCTTCACGCGTTTCATCATCGAGGGTGTGACCACAACAATAAGCATAGGCATCATCCTCGCGTCCTGGTTAAAAAAACCTACGATAATCTCTTTCGGCTTTTCTCGGCCCCTAACGGGACCCGCAGTCCTCACAGGATTCGTCTGCTCGGGGGT
>NZ_NWUL01000016.1:0-3256 GCF_002903155.1 Sulfobacillus sp. hq2
CGGCCTGAGAGGGTGAACGGCCACACTGGGACTGAGACACGGCCCAGACTCCTACGGGAGGCAGCAGTAGGGAATCTTCCACAATGGGCGCAAGCCTGATGGAGCAACGCCGCGTGAGTGAAGACGGCCTTCGGGTTGTAAAGCTCTGTCTGTCGGGACGAAGACCGGGACGGGAGTCCCGGGGAGCCGGTACCGACGAAGGAAGCCCCTGCAAACTACGTGCCAGCAGCCGCGGTAAGACGTAGGGGGCAAGCGTTGTCCGGAATTACTGGGCGTAAAGGGCGTGTAGGCGGTGCGATACGTAGCGGTTTTAAGCCTCCGGCTCACCCGGAGGAGGGCGGCTAAACGGTCGCACTGGAGGGCAGGAGAGGTGCGTGGAATTCCTGGTGGAGCGGTGAAATGCGTAGAGATCAGGAAGAACACCAGTGGCGAAGGCGGCGCACTGGCCTGACCCTGACGCTGAGGCGCGACAGCGTGGGGAGCAAACGGGATTAGATACCCCGGTAGTCCACGCCGTAAACGATGGATACTAGGTGTCGTGGGGGTCCACCCTGCGGTGCCGGAGCTAACGCACTAAGTATCCCGCCTGGGGAGTACGGCCGCAAGGTTGAAACTCAAAGGAATTGACGGGGGCCCGCACAAGCAGTGGAGCATGTGGTTTAATTCGACGCAACGCGCAGAACCTTACCAGGACTGGACAGGCACGTGAGCGCCGCGAAAGCGGCGGGCCCTTCGGGGAGCGTGCTCAGGTGCTGCATGGTTGTCGTCAGCTCGTGTCGTGAGATGTTGGGTTAAGTCCCGCAACGAGCGCAACCCTTGTCGTGTGTTGCCAGCGGTCCGGCCGGGCACTCACACGAGACTGCCGGTGACAAACCGGAGGAAGGTGGGGATGACGTCAAATCCGCATGGCCTTGATGTCCTGGGCTACACACGTGCTACAATGGTCCCGACAACGGGCCGCGACCGCGCGAGCGGGAGCGAATCCTTCAAACGGGATCTCAGTTCGGATTGCAGGCTGCAACTCGCCTGCATGAAGCCGGAATTGCTAGTAATCGCCCATCAGCATGGGGCGGTGAATTCGTTCCCGGGCCTTGTACACACCGCCCGTCACACCACGAGAGTTGGCCACACCCGAAGCCGGTCGGCCGAACCCGTCAGGGACGGTCCCGTCGACGGTGGGGCGGATGATTGGGGTGAAGTCGTAACAAGGTAGCCGTATCGGAAGGTGCGGCTGGATCACCTCCTTTCTAGGGAATGCTCCCGACGCGGCATGACGATATGGTTTTTGGGGACTGGGAGAACTCGTTGATGAGTTCATCAGTTCTATGAAGGGCCGATAGCGCAGTGGTTAGCGCACCCGCCTGATAAGCGGGAGGTCGGTGGTTCAAGTCCACCTCGGCCCACCATTTTGGACCTTGACAANCCAAGGACCGACTCGGACCTTGACAACTTTACAGGAGAAAGACAACACCAGCACACGGGGGATGCCTCGGGTGCGGATGGGGCGAAGAAGGTCGTGGCACGCCACGNTCGGGGACTGGGTCAGGGCTCTTGCGAGTCCGGTTTCGGTTTTACCGGAGACGTAAGGGGCCGATAGCGCAGTGGTTAGCGCACCCGCCTGATAAGCGGGAGGTCGGTGGTTCAAGTCCACCTCGGCCCACCATTTTGGACCTTGACAACTTTACAGGAGAAAGACAACACCAGCACACGGGGGATGCCTCGGGTGCGGATGGGGCGAAGAAGGTCGTGGCACGCCACGAAAGGCCTCGGGGAGCGGCGTCGCACGCATCGATCCGAGGGTCACCGAATGGGGAAACCCCTAGACCGGCAGGTCTAGACGGCGGGCCACTAGGGCCCGACCGAGTCCAAAGCGGGGAACTGAAACATCTCAGTACCTGTGTCGAGAAAGCGAAAGCGAATCCCTTAGTAGCGGCGAGCGAACGGGGACCAGTCCAAACGACGGCTCCGAGACGGCCTACCTCCGCGGAGTCGTCGGGTTGTGGACAGCGGATGCGGGCCAGTAGGGGGCCCGCGCCGGCGCGGTCGCGGGAGCATGAAGCTGTTGGAATGCAGCGCCCGAGCGGGTGAGAGCCCCGTCGTGCTGCCGCGGCCGGACCGGCCGCTGATCCCGAGTACCACGGTTCTCGTGAAAGACCGTGGGAAGCTGGGCGGCCCACCGCCCAAGACTACCGACCATCCGTCACCGATAGCGCAGAGTACCGTGAGGGAACGGTGAAAAGCCCCCCGGGAGGGGAGTGAAAGAGACCCTGAAACCGTGTGCTGTCAAGCCGTCAGAGTCTCGGCAACGGGATGATGGCGTGCCTATTGAAGAATGAACCGGCGAGTGACCGGCCGCCGCGAGGTTAACGTCCGCAAGGACGGGAGCCGGAGCGCAAGCGAGTCTGAAGAGGGCGACAAGTGGCGGTCGATCGACCCGAAACCGTGTGATCTAGCCGGCGCCAGGCTGCAATCCCCTTAAGCCGGGATGAAGGGCCGCACCCGTGTCCGTTGAAAAGGGCTGGGATGAGCGGCGGCTAGGGGTGAAATGCCAATCGAACACGGAGATAGCTGGTTCTCCCCGAAATCGCTTGAGGGCGAGCCTCCCCGAACAATACCGACGGGGTAGCGCTCTGTGAATGGAAGGGGTCCGTGAAGGATTACTGCCTGTTCGCAAACGACAAAGTCGTCGGTAGGCGGGAGAGAGTCAGACGTTGGGGGATAAGCTCCAAGGTCAAAAGGGCAAGAGCCCAGATCGTCCGCTAAGGTCCCTAAATGTGCGCTGAGTGGCAAAGGTCGTCGCGTGATCGAGACAGCCAGGAGGTTGGCTTAGAAGCAGCTATCCTTGAAAGAGTGCGTAATAGCTCACTGGTCGCAGTCGCGCGGCGCCGAGAATGTCCGGGGCTAAGCGGACTACCGAAGCGGCGAATTGGCCCCCGCACGGGGGCCAGTGGTAGGGGAGCGTCCGCCGGGGGGCGAAGCGGTCGTGGAAACGGCCGTGGACCGCGGCGGAGTGCGAATGCCGGTATGAGTAGCGAAAAGGCCCGTGAGAATCGGGCCCGCCGAAAGCCGCAGGGTTCCGGAGGCAGGATCGTCCGCTCCGGGTTAGTCGGGCCTAAGGCGAGGCCGTTAAGGCGTAGTCGATGGAGACACGGTGGAGATTCCGTGACCAGTCGGACATGGCGAACGAATCAGGACGTCGCGGACGGGGGTCAGCGCCCCGTTGGTCGAGGGCGTCCCGCCAGGGGGACGGAAACGC
>NZ_NWUL01000053.1:0-1460 GCF_002903155.1 Sulfobacillus sp. hq2
CTGCGCCACGTCCTTGGCGGGGTGGGTGGCCACCCGTTGCAGGACATCGACGAGGTAGTCGTACGGGTCCACCCCCTGAAGCCGGCAGGTACTGAGCAGGCTCTGGATGATCCCGAGATACTCGGCGCCCAACTCGGTCCAGCAAAAGAGCCAGTTCTTCCGGCCCAGGGGAATCGGTCGGATCTGTCGTTCGATGTGGTTGCTGTCTATGGGTACGTCGGGATCTTCCAGAAAGACTTGGAGCGGACCTTTGCGGCCATGGACATAGGCCAAGGCCTTGGTGAAGAGGTTGCTCGGTAGCAGGGCGATGTCCTGGAGCTGTTGCTCTACCCAGTGGAAGAAGGCTGTCACCAGCGGCAGGGTATGTCGTCTGCGGTATTCCCGCTTGGCCTGCCCGGTGAGTTGTTTCTCCTGGATTTCTTCCTCGATGCGATAGAACTCCCGGATCTGCCGGAGGGCTTCGGCCACCCGCTCGGGCTCATGGGCCTCGGCCTTGACGAATTCTCTGCGGCTATGCGCCCAGCACTGGGCATGGACTAGCCCTTCGTTCTCTTTCTGGAACCGGGCATAGGCGGCATAGCCATCGCTCAGGAGTACGGTGCCCGGCGGCAGCTTGCCGAGTAGCTCTTCGATGTGGACCGTGCCCCGGGTGGCGGCATNAGGCGGCATAGCCATCGCTCAGGAGTACGGTGCCCGGCGGCAGCTTGCCGAGTAGCTCTTCGATGTGGACCGTGCCCCGGGTGGCGGCATAGGGAAAGCAGATCTCCTGGGCATCGCCAAAGACGGGCCAGAAATACCCTCGGTGCATCTTGCCCTTCCCTGACAATCCGGCCTTGATGGGGGTTTCATCCATGGTCAGCACCCGCGATTGGCGAATGCTCTCGAACTGCGCCGCATAAATCGGTGCAAGCAGGAAGATGGAGCGTTGCACCAAGTCCGTGTGCCAGGAGCGGCTCACCCGCAGCCCCTGCTGGGTCATGCGCTGATGTTGCCGATACAAGGGCAGATGGTAGAGGAATTTGCCGATCAGGATTCCCGCCAGGAGACTGACGTCAGCCCGACCACCCTCCAAGACCGCGGCAGGCGCCGGGGCCTGGGTGATCTTTCCGGAGTCGCGCAGTTTCACTACGGGCCGCTCGTATTTGAGAACTACATAGCTGGCGGGCTCTTGGGCCAAGCGATAGCTGATCTTGGTGTCGATGATCTCATAGGCCGAAGGGTCCAGCCCCTGGGTCTCGGGAGCCGGCAGCACGATGGTTTCGACCGGCAGGCGCGATTCGTCGAAGAAGGGCAGGCTCTCTGCCTTCTCCTCGGGGCGCTTGGCCACCGTGCGGGTATGGGCAGCGACGGTACGGGTAGGAACCGGCTGTTTTTCCTGCGCCTCGAAGATCTCGCCGAGACTGAGCTGCTCTATGGGAGGAGGCGGAAGACGGCGCTCGCTCTTGGGTCCGAAGAGCTGG